>NZ_JBBKTX010000059.1:0-878 GCF_044962685.1 Oceanobacter antarcticus | reverse complement strand
TGGATCGAACCGGTCTGGATGGTGGGCATTGACCCGGAATCCGAAGGCCTCAAACGCGCTGCGACCATGGGCATCAAAACCTGCGCCACCGGGGTTGATGGCATTCTCGAACAGGTGATCGCCGACGACATCCGCGTCGCCTTTGATGCCACCTCCGCCTACGTGCATGCGGAAAACTCGCGCAAGCTCAATGAGCTGGGCGTTATTATGATCGACCTCACCCCAGCGGCCATTGGCCCGTTCTGCGTGCCGCCGGTGAACCTTGCCGCGCACGCCCAAAACCTCGAAATGAACGTCAACATGGTCACCTGCGGTGGCCAGGCCACCATCCCCATGGTGGCGGCAGTGTCCCGCGTACAAGCGGTCGACTATGGCGAAATCATCGCCACCGTGTCGTCCAAATCCGTTGGCCCTGGCACCCGCCAGAACATCGACGAATTCACCCGCACCACCGCCGGTGCAGTGTCCAAAGTCGGCGGTGCCAAACAAGGCAAAGCCATCATCATCATCAACCCGGCTGAACCGCCACTGATGATGCGCGACACCGTCCACTGCCTCACCGAAAGCGAACCGGATCGTGATGCCATCACCGCATCGGTTCACGCCATGGTTGCTGACGTACAAAAATACGTACCCGGTTACCGCCTGGTCAACGGCCCGGTGTTTGACGGCAACCGCGTCTCCATGTTTATGGAAGTGGAAGGCCTGGGCGACTTCCTGCCCAAATACGCCGGTAACCTCGACATCATGACCGCCGCCGGTTTGCGTACCGCTGAAATGTTTGCCGAAGAAGCCGCCAACGGCACCATCACACTGCCAGCACGTGGCGAATAACAGGGGAGCATGAACATGAACTTGCAAGGTAAAAGCGTCAAACT
>NZ_JBBKTX010000058.1:0-879 GCF_044962685.1 Oceanobacter antarcticus | reverse complement strand
CCGGTTTGCGTACCGCTGAAATGTTTGCCGAAGAAGCCGCCAACGGCACCATCACACTGCCAGCACGTGGCGAATAACAGGGGAGCATGAACATGAACTTGCAAGGTAAAAGCGTCAAACTTCACGACATGTCCCTGCGCGACGGCATGCACGCCAAACGTCACCAGATCAGCGTTGACGACATGGTCGCCATTGCCTGCGCGATGGACGCCGCCGGCATGCCACTGATCGAAGTCACCCACGGCGACGGCCTCGGTGGCTCCTCGGTGAACTACGGCTTCCCGGCCCACAGCGACGAAGAATACCTCGGTGCCGTGATCCCGAAAATGAAACAGGCGAAAATCTCCGCCCTGCTGCTGCCCGGCATCGGCACCGTTGACCACCTCAAAATGGCCCGAGAACTGGGCGTCTCCACCATTCGGGTGGCGACCCACTGCACCGAAGCCGACGTCTCCCAGCAACACATCACCATCGCCCGTGAAATGGACATGGACACCGTCGGCTTCCTGATGATGGCGCACATGGTACCGGCCGAAAAAATCCTCGAACAAGCCCGACTGATGGTCGGTTACGGAGCCAACTGCATCTACTGCACCGACTCTGCGGGTTACATGCTGCCGGACGAAGTCAGCCAGAAAATCGGCCTGCTGCGGCAAGAACTCGACAGCCGCATCGAAATCGGCTTCCACGGCCACCACAACATGGCCATGGGCGTAGCCAACTCCCTCGCCGCCATTGAAGCCGGAGCGGCCCGCATCGACGGTTCCGTTGCCGGGCTGGGCGCGGGAGCCGGTAACACGCCGCTGGAAGTGCTGTGCGCGGTTCTCGACCGCATGGGCTGTCAGACCGGTATCGACCTGTACCAAATCATGGACGTCG
>NZ_JBBKTX010000057.1:0-1388 GCF_044962685.1 Oceanobacter antarcticus | reverse complement strand
TAATGCTGTTCACTTAAGCCATTTACTCATCTGAGCAGTATCTGGAAAATCCGATGTCAGACCATGACATCGGATTTTTTTATGTCCATTCAGCAAGATCTTCTCGACCTAGACGAACTCTTTAACTTCTCCGATCTGAGTACCTTTACCCAGAACATCCCCGTTGAATGGATTGAGTCGGCGCTTCGATTAAGCAGTAAAGCCACCATTCGACGTCGACGCCTTCCCTCTGAACAAGTGCTCTGGTTGGTTCTGGGAATGGCACTGTTCCGTGACGAACCCGTTCATGAAGTGGCTCGGCGCTTGAATGTATGTGCTCAAGGGCTCGCTTCAGACAGTCTACTGGCCCGTAGCGGTGTCACCGAAGCCCGCAAGCGGCTGGGTGCCGACCCCGTTAAATGGTTGTTCCGGCAAACCGGCGACGTCTGGGCAAAAGAACGCCACAAGGGTGATGATTGGCACGGGTTACAAGTCATGGCGGTCGATGGCGCGGTACTGAGAACTCAGGACACGCCTGAACTACGCGATCATTTTGGCTCGGGTAATACCTCGACCAACCGGCAGACGCCTTATCCCATGATGCGCCTGGTGGCGCTGATGAATGTTCGTTCCCATATTCTGCTGGATGCGCAACTCAGTCCCTATCGTCGCAGTGAAATGACGCTGGCAGACTCGTTTCTGGCACAGATTCCAGATCACTCTGTCACCTTGTTTGACAAGGGCTTCTGGAGTGCGCATTTGATGCTGAGCCTGAACCGTACTGGCACCGACCGTCATTGGCTAACGCCCGCAAGGAAAAACATCGTTAGTACCGAGGTGGAGCGCTATGGCGCGGATGACCGACGGATCGAAATGAAGGTGTCTCCGCAAGCCCGAAAGAAACACCCGGAACTCCCTTCCGTCTGGCAGGCACGAGAAATCCGTTATACAACCAACGGCAAAGAGAAGGTGTTACTGACCTCATTGCCCATTGACACGTACCCCGCAAACGCGGTGGTCGCTCTGTATCGGGAGCGTTGGGAAATTGAACTGGGGTTCCGGGATATCAAAAGCTCGATGCAGTCAAACGCCCTGACGTTGAGAAGCAAAACCGTCGATCTGGTGTATCAAGAGGTCTGGGGGTTGCTACTGAGTTACAACCTCATCCGTCGGGAAGCGGCACTGGCGGCAGCGGAGTTCAATCGTTCTCCCAGCGACATGCGCTTCAAGCCGGTGTGCCAGTATATAGCCGTGCAACTCATCATCATGGCGAACGCAACACCCGTATCAGGGGCTGGCAGGCGGTTATCGGAACTGAGATCGGGGATTGGTGGACTGTTTTTGGAACGCCGTTCGAGGCCAGGAAGTCCCCGAACGGTGAAGATGAGCAAAACCCGCTATCCGGTTGA
>NZ_JBBKTX010000056.1:0-1562 GCF_044962685.1 Oceanobacter antarcticus | reverse complement strand
TACCCGAAACTGCAACGTTGCAGGAGCGGTATCACTCAATCCTGCAAAACTGCAGGAGATTGAACGGAATAAATGTGCTGCTTAAACGCAGTATTTTGGACAACTGGGTTGAAAACTACCGGTACTTATGCAGCGAATACCGCTGCTGGAGGTGTTCAGAAAACCACCGGATTTGCCGGATGATACAGGGCAGCTGGGTCTGGGATTTGGTTAACCGGACAGTAGTGTTCTGAGAACAATCAAATGAAGAGTAGAATTTATTCATATCGACGGCCTGTATCTGCTAACCTCTCGCGTTTATCGAATAGACAAACTTAAATGCAAGGAACGCAAAACGACCCAAACTACGTAAGACGCCTGAAACCAAAAAAGATTTTTTTCTGGTTCGTACGGCTGTTGCTGGCCATCATCTCTGCGCTGTTTATCGCGCCTTACGTTGCTATGTTTTTCCGTGCGGGTCGATACCTGTCATTTGCAGAAACGCCAATTGACATGTGGCTGAATCTGTCCGTGTTTCCACTCTGGTATCTGGCGCACTGGAAACAATGGTCCTGGCCTTTGGCTGGCTTAATGGCGACGGTTTTTGGTGCTCAAACAGCAGTACTGCTGCTCTATTTTTATCAGCTCCATACAGTCAGCCTGATCATCGTTCCCATTGCAATACTAGGCATACTGGCCATAGCTCGTCTGCCAACGCGCATGGACTGGATGGTTACTTTCCCTATCCTGTTCTGGGCTCACTGGTGCGGCCTTTGGGATATGAGTTTTGATACCGAGGATGCTTATCTGGAGCCTTGGGACAGTGTGGAAATCAGCATTTCAGAAGGCTATCTCAGATTACGGCCGCATGGTGTTATTCCTTACGACTACCCGTTCCAATCCTTTGATGGTCTGATCGATCTGAGCCAATGTAACCTGTCGCGACGCTATCCTGAGAGATCCGATAACCTGACCGGAGAATGTACCGTCGCAGGCTTTAACGTAGAGCTCTGGATACCAAAGAAGTCTATTGTCATAACTTATGACCAGCTGCCACGATTCCAGCAAATCGTTTACGGTGATTGCCACAAAAACGAGTGTTTAAGCCATAGCAGTAACAGTATTGGCTGTTATAGCAAACAGGATTTACGTTATATTCCTCTTAATGAAATTGAGTTCACTTGCGATACAGGCTGGTAAGCCGATAGGCATGGCTCACAGCTCCAATGCCTGAAAACCTTCGCAGTGAGTTCGCTCTGTTTCCTGTACAGATAGTGGTACAATCCAGAATCACCCTGACTGAATCTATCTAACGACCGCTTTATGCAATCCATCGCGCGCTACCCAACAGAGCAGTCGTACCGGGTAGCTCTGGCGGTAAGTATCGACGAAGCGATATTTCACTTCATTTCTTTCGCAAAGAAAGCGGAAGCTTTTTTAAAATCTCTTTCTCCATACGCACTCGTCCCTGCAAAAGTGGGCATTTCGTCAAGCGGCCCATTCCCTAGCCTGTTCCCATTCGAATTCAGACTCGTACGCCCCATCTATTACCCCTGATAACACCCAGAATATGAGCGCAAAAA
>NZ_JBBKTX010000054.1:0-1733 GCF_044962685.1 Oceanobacter antarcticus | reverse complement strand
AGCTTCTTCAAGACAGCGGCCTTACGTTCGTCTGAGTAGCGCGGCATAGCAATCCTTTTGACCCACTCTGAGAAGAATTTAGACGAAAACGCCTACTGGACAACTAGGGTGACAGAGCGGGGCAGGTGTTTATGATGGGCGGAGAAAGCTACCGGCTGAAGCAGAAACTGGGCAGTTAATGCTCATAAAGTGGGTCAATTTTATTGGCCAAAGGTGGATCAAAATAGATGGCCATTGACAGTGAGCTTTGAGATAGTCCAGTAAGCGCGTCATGGCAGGGCGTTTGTTGAAGTCTCCCCCACCGGTGACGTCATCATGGAAAACCTGTTCGACCTCGAATTGATGAAATTCGGCAAATTGTCGAATGCGTTGCTCCTGACTTTCCAGGCCATGGCCATCGTGCTTTTGCTTGGGGTCAGAAACCCGACAATACAGCAGGGCTTTCTGGCGCTGGTTGGACGGTTTTGTTTTGGGTGTGCGTGTCATAGGCTGGCCTTTCGTTCGCGGTTGGTGTTGCTTGGTGTTCTCTCGTGTTGGGTTTCCTTATGCGCTACGGCTCATCCGAGCCATCGGGGTTGTTCATCAGCTCGGGCAGCATGATTTGCACGCTTTCAACGCCCCAGCCGATATTCACCATGGTACTCATCATCTCCCAAAGGGCTTTGAGCAGTTCATCGGCTTCTTCTTGCGTAATGTCCAGATGCGCGATGTCGTCGTAGTACTCCTCCGGTTTGCATGGCAGTGGACTGAAGACGTTGTTATCAGTCATCAGCACCTCCTGCACGCTCATCCTCTTCTAGCCATACTGGATTTTCAGAATCCAGCCCAGAAAAATCGGCATGGTAATCAAGAAATTGTTGGACAGTGTCCAGATCTAACCCCAGATCCAACAGAATCTGCATAACGTCGAGCAGAGTCACGAAAAATTCTTCCGCATCTTCTGGGGTCACATCCCAATCCGGTTCTGACGGATCGAACACGTCTTCTTCAGTTGGGTTGGAGATTGGCTTGTCATCAGTCATAGCGCGTTCCTTTCGTTTAAGTTCAGCGCAGTTGTAACAAGCCCCAAGAGCCAATCCGGGAAAGAGATGACCGCCAGTGCTAATAGCGGTCAAATCGTATTGGACGGTATCAGGCGCAGTAACGCGCCACGCCAGCAAGGCGTTTCTCGGTGAGATGACAGTATTTCTGTTCCAGCTCAATACTGAGGTAATCCCGACCACTGAGGGCAGCGGCAACGGCGGTAGTGCCAGAACCAGCAAAGGGATCAAGCACCAGATCACCGGGTTTGGAATAGGCTTTGATCAGAGGCGCAATCACCTTCACGGCTTTTTCTGTGGGGTGAGAGCGATTGCCGGAGTATTCCCAGCTCTGTACATCTTTAAGCGGCTTCTCTGGACGCTGTGGCTTGCCCTTGGCGAGCACATAGGCGGCTTCGTGAGCGTAACGGACATGACCGGCTCTGGAGGTGTAAGGCTTTGGCCAAACGATATGACCGACAATGCGTCGGAACGTGTCAACGTCATTTGAGCCAGTTTTTTAAACATTACATTGCTTTTGTAATCGCCCGTGGCAACGTTGGGAAGTTCACGCCTTTTTCGATTGTCGCCTGATCGTAAACGCTCAAACAACCCCATCTACCGATTTAAATAACGGCCGCTTTCATATTCTCAGGCAGCAGTTTTTCGATGTCTTCCACGGTTTCGCATAACGGCAACTGGGCAAACACTCTC
>NZ_JBBKTX010000053.1:0-1909 GCF_044962685.1 Oceanobacter antarcticus | reverse complement strand
CGGAGAGTGTTTGCCCAGTTGCCGTTATGCGAAACCGTGGAAGACATCGAAAAACTGCTGCCTGAGAATATGAAAGCGGCCGTTATTTAAATCGGTAGATGGGGTTGTTTGAGCGTTTACGATGAAACACGATGCGTCTCAGAGTCTGGTCTTTTAGCCACTGGCGGGTCTTGTAAATGACACGAATCTGCTCGTCCCTTACCACGCCTTTCCCTTCTGGCTGGTTCGTCTCGACGATCTCGTAGATCATGTCTTTCTTCATTCTGCCAACAAACACCCGTTATCCACCAGCCTCTCCAGCCATTGGCCACCGTTATAGGCTCGGTCAAACACGTAGGTAACCCCTTTAAATACAGAGAGTTGCGTTATGGCTCGACTATCACTGACTCTGCCAGGGGTCATCTCAAAGTAGATCGGCGTTTGGGCGTTGGGATCATAAAGCAGGTGGATTTTGATGCCGCTTTGCTGCTGACGAAAGCTGGCCCACTGATATTGGGATTGGCACAGGCTGATCGTCGTTGAGTCGATCAACTGGACCTGGCCTGCAACTTCCGCCAGACCTTTTTGTTTGCTCAAGCGGGATAACAAGTGAAAGAAAAGACCGTAATACGCAGCCGTTGGTCTCTTGTGATTGGCATCTGCCAAAGTGCTTTTTCGAACGGATTGTAATCCGAGGTGGTAGTGGCGTTGAGAGTGGACATCGAGTTGTTCAATCAGTCGTCGAAGAGAATTGGCTCCGGTCAATTGGCCAACCAACAAGGCCACGAATTGGTTCCAGCAAGTCAGTGAACGGGTGTGTTTATCTCCCTGATACTGGTCGACCAGTTTTTGAAACGAATGACGCGGGACAAAGTGGAGCAGTTGAGCAGTTGAGCCAGTACGGTGTTAACATGAGCCATGCCCGGTTCCTCGAAATGATGTTTGTGATAATCCTCATTTTACCGGAAACGGCGTGGGAACCGGGCTCCTTTCTTGCGGTTGAAAATTAAACCGGACAGCTGTGAAGCTGCCTCAGGGTGACAGGTGTATATCGAGAAAATCAGAGGTGCCTTAATATTCATCATTATTTATGACGTATATAAAAAACTCCACCATGAAATAAAAACCTAAAAAATATTTAATATATTCTTTAAATCCAAAAACCCAAAGAGCTAAAAAAAACACAACAAACCCTCCGGCTACATACACATGAATTCTCAAAATATTCATCCAAATATCGCCTTAGAAATCCCACTAACAATCAGACCAATAATTGATCCTATTGCTACCACAGCAGCAGCTTCTGTTGCAACAAAAATCAAAGTGATTGAAGCTGCCACCGCTCTAAAATAACTAAACAAAAGAAGGTCAAGGTCTCCTTTCAACCATATCGCAATGGCTGATGATAAAAACAACGTAAACCCGATTCCGAGAAACAGACCAGTAAGGAAAGGGAGAATGGCAGCTGATAATAAGTATATTCCTATTACCGAAATTAGTGCACTAGCAAATAGAGAAATAATCAAGAATCCCCCATTCTCCCCACTCCCAATCAAATACCCACCTGCCCCGGTTTCCGGGTCCAGTACGATATAACCCACCTGACTGCTGCCATAAAAGTTCACGGGTTGTTCATGAGCGGTCACTTCCATACCGGCATAAACCGAGTTGCGAATATCGCTTTCAACCTCGCTGGGTAGATTGATTTCGGCCAGTGCAGTAGAAAGGTTGGCTTGGGTAATGGTCCAGATTTTTTGGCCTTCGGCGGCAGCAATCTGAATGGCTTTGACCGCGCTAATACCATGAGCCGGGTTGTCTTCCGTTGAGAACATTTGCTCGGGCACCAGGTGTTCCATGGCGGAGAGGCGAGCGCCACTGGCCCGGTTGTAGGCAATCCACAAATCCGTGTCGTTGCTTTCGTGTACCAGCA
>NZ_JBBKTX010000052.1:0-2488 GCF_044962685.1 Oceanobacter antarcticus | reverse complement strand
CGTTTATAACAATGATCCGAAGCCCTTTGTGTGGCAAAAAACTGCTGACCAGATCATCGAGTCCATTGCTCGATTATCAGATAAGATAAATACCAAGTGAACTTTTGTTAAGGGACACTAGTGAATCATGGGTGCAACAACCTCCATATGCGTTTTACCAACCGTGTCGGAATTCGGAGACCACGATATACCACAGTGAACTAACCCCATTAATGATTTAATCGAGTAAAGCCAATGAAGCCCGCCGACAATCTATGGCAAGAATGCTACCGACTGTTAAAACCCTTTCGCTTGCAGGTCTTGAGTTCCGCCATTCTCGGTATCATCGGCGGTTTGAGCACCACTGCATTACTGGCGACCATCAACCGCGCCATGAATAACAGCCAGGGATCCGACTATAATACGCTGTTATTGCTCTTTGCCGGGCTGTGTTTAACGGTTCTGCTCGCCTCCACGCTTTCAAACCTGATTGTTAATCACGCAGGCCAGCGGATGGTGATGGCCATGCGGCAGCGCCTGGCCAGGCAAATACTTTTAGCGCCGATAGAGCAACTGGAGCGCTTTCGCCACCACCGATTGATTCCTATCCTGGTGCAGGATGTGAACATCGTTAGCGATTTCACCCTGAACATCGCCCCCCTGATTGTCGCCGTCACCATCTCCTTGGGCTGCTTTGCCTATCTGGGCTACCTCTCCTGGCAAATGCTACTGGTAACCCTGGCCATCGCTGTTATTGGCAGCGCGGCGCAATGGGTCGCCTACCGGTTCGGCAGTCGCTATCAGAACGAGGCCAGAGACGGCCACGATGACTTGCAGCGTCACTACCAGGCACTTTCGAATGGAGCAAAGGAATTGCGCATCCAACGACAACGCCGCCACCATATGTTTGAGCAGAATATCAAGGGGGCCACTGCTCGCATTTGCCGAGCCAATATTCGTGCCGCCACAATTTTTATCAGCGCGGAAACCTTTGGCTCGACCCTATTCTTTTTTGTCATTGGCGCGGCTCTCGTTTACCAAACGCTCTGGCCATCAATAGACAACACCATGCTGGGCGGTTTCGTACTGGTTATGCTTTATATGCGCGCGCCACTCAGTCAAATCTTAAATATACTGCCCAATATCTCCCGAGCCCAAGTGGCCTTTGAGCGCATCACCGAACTGTCACAACAATTTCAATCACCAGAGCCTCATTTGCTTTCCCCCGATATAGCCAAAACCCACAACAATGATCCATGCCGCAACTCGGCTCACTTCAGCCAATTCCAGACATTGCAGCTTGACCACCTCCAATACCGGTTCCCGGTCATTGAGGGCTCCACGCCTTTTGCCCTGGGTCCCATTAGCCTGACAATAAATGCTAGTGATATCGTCTTTATCGTGGGCGAAAACGGCTGCGGCAAAACTACCCTCATTAAACTGCTGCTCGGCCTTTACACTCCCCAACAGGGCCGCATACTGCTCGATGGCAAGCCGGTTGACAATGCATCGCAGGATGACTACCGCCAGTTGTTTACGACTATTTTCTCTGACTATCATTTATTTGAGGAATTGATCCAGGGCCATGACCACCTGCCCGAGCAAGCCCTGGCTTACTTGCAACGCATGGACATTGCCCACAAGGTAGGCATTCGCGACGGCGCCTTCACCACCACCGACCTCTCCACCGGCCAACGGAAGCGATTGGCCCTGGTTAACGCCTGGCTGGAAGACCGCGACATACTGGTATTCGACGAATGGGCGGCCGACCAGGATCCTGCCTTCCGGCGGGTTTTTTATACCGAATTTCTGCCAGACCTGAAACAGCTGGGCAAAACCATTATTGTCATCTCCCATGACGACAGGTACTTCAATGTGGCTGACAAACTTGTGCAACTGGCCGGAGGGAAAATAGTGGAAAATGTAGTGGCGGTTTAAATTCCATCCGGTCTTTTGCGGCCCCGATCGGTTCTGACGGCTTTCGGTTAGCCTCTGAAGGCCGCTATGTCATCCAGGGGACGGGCTACCTGTTCGCCTGAGATTCCCATGGCAACGGACATGTCGAGGCATTCTTTGGTGAAATCATCCACGATCATCAGGCATTTGATCCTGCACCCGCTGGCCAAGGAATCCATAACGAAATCCATAGACCACGTATGATTCGGCGCATCGGGCAGCACGAAGGGCTATCGTTCGACCATCACGCCTTTACGGCACTGACGTTTGCGAACGGCCAAAGCTTCCCGGTAAAGTCGATAAACCTTCGGATAGCATCGTCCCCGCTCTGTCACCCTAGTTGTCCAGTAGGCGTTTTCGCCTAAATTCTTCTCAGAGTGGGTCAAAAGGATTGCTATGCCACGTTACTCAGACGAACGTAAGGCCGCTGTATTGAAGAAGCTGTTGCCCCCTATGAACCGGTCGGTTGCCTCGGTCGCTACAGAGGAAGGCATTTCCGATGTGACCCTGTATAGTTGGTTGAAACTATGCCGACAAGATGGAGTTCCCGTGC
>NZ_JBBKTX010000051.1:0-2811 GCF_044962685.1 Oceanobacter antarcticus | reverse complement strand
CGTTAAGGTGAATCAGGTATCCCGGTAGCGTATCGGGAATATCCGCAGGATCGATATTGTCGTTTTCATCTGGCTGCGGCAGATAGCTGGCGATGGTTTCAGCATCGGCATCCGTTGCAGGTGCAAACGAGAGCGCCAGCTTTTTACCGGCCAGTTCAACCGTTGGCTTGTTGATCGTCAACATCGTACTACCCATCTGGCCATACAGGCTGGTACCCAATGAGTATTTGAATTTCCAGAATACCACTATCATGGCTGTCCCGTTTATCCCTTTGTCCTGTCGCGCAGAACGGCGTCGTTTATCCAGAAAAATGAAATCACCAACACCTACCAGCGCCTCAGCAAGCTGTACACCGACACCAGCCTCTACGTGATGCCGGTTCCAACCTACACTGGTGGTTTTATGACGCTGTCCTGGGCCCTACAGTCACCCTCCACGCATTAATGATGCCAGAAAAAACAGAGGAACAGGCAGCAAGAGAGCTCCCAATGATAAATTTTTAATTCGACGATAATCAGTTTCATTTAAGCTGCCGGAGTCAGGCATGAATTTCAGATCTCCCCAGCGATGATCCCAAAACCAAACTCCTTCTTTATCAAACAGAAATATACATGCTCCCAACATGGAAAAAGATAAAGATACCTCATTGAGATAATCCCACCCTGTTATCATCAGCAATGGGTAGAGAAAAGACAAAGCAACAGAAATGAAATCAATTATCCTGCTTTTTTCATTTGTCTTTACATACCTTGGATATGAATAAACCCTGACAGAAAAAATAAACATTAAAGCTAACAACGCCCCACCTGACACCAACCCAAACTTACGGAGAAGATTGGGTTCATCAATAAACCACCAGTAAAGTGCAAGTGAATAGAGCAACCAAGTAGAAACCCTGATCATATAAAACCCAACATAAATGCAAAAACATCTGCAAACACAATCATTGCTACTACTTCAAAATTCACAGCATACAAAAAAACCAAGGACAACGCTAATGCGGCTACTATATTATTTCGTTTGAACTGGTCGTAATTTTTTGCAGATCCCAAAGAATTCTGCCAAAAGTAAAAATTAATACTTAACCATGCTATTGAAGCGAATAGAATAAATGATGGGGCCGCAATAAACGCTAGCGCTGCAGAACTAATAAAAAACATAAAACTAACGCAAATTCAACTAGCGTCCCCCATTCTCCCCACCGCCAATCAAATACCCACCTGCCCCGGTTTCCGGGTCCAGTACGATATAACCCACCTGACTGCTACCGTAAAAGTTCACGGGTTGTTCATGATCGGTGACTTCCATTCCAGCATAAACCGAGTTACGAATATCGCTTTCAACGGCTGAAGGTAAGTTAATCGCGGCCAGTGCTGTAGAAAGGTTGGCTTGAGTGATCGTCCAGATTTTCTGACCTTCAGCAGCAGCAAGCTGAAGGGCTTTGACGGCACTGATGCCATGAGCAGGGTTGTCTTCCGTCGAGAACATTTGCTCGGGCACCAGGTGTTCCATGGAGGAGAGGCGACCACGCTCCTGAGCGACATCCCAACGAATGAACATTCCCACGTGGAACGTGGAGATTACCACCAATATAGATACAACACTCAGATCAAAAAAACTCACTAAAAGCTTATAAAGCCTTTCTATCCCGATAATACTCAACCACTTTATCAAGCTGAGTATCACTAAGATATTTATAAGGGACTGAGTACTCTGTTCCATCTTTGAAATTGAAAACCAGCAATTTATTATGAAAGGTTTCTAGGTTATGTTCAAATGAAACACTCTGGATATCATGACTCTTAAAGTTAAATTGTTTTGACTTCCCTTGACAGTAATGCAAATCACCATTCACAACTCTAATCACTTCAGGAGTCATTGATACCTTTACAGCAATTAAACCTGCGGCAAGCAATGCAAGTAAACCAAACGAAGCCCCTGCCAAAGGAAAAATACCAACCAGAGATAGAATTGTCAAAACTGAGAAAAAAGCACACAGCCCCCATTCAAACAGACAGTCACTAAATGAATACCTGATTGATTGAACCTCGAATTCAGGCACAGTCATCCTCGACATCCTCTTGCAAGTACTGAACTTATATATAAACCTGCTGCATGCATCATAATCGCAATTCCTATAGAAACAAGAAATCCAGCAATTCCAAAAACAGGATTGGATAGTATTAGAGCAAGAATAGCCATAGCACTTGAAATAAATGCAATGGCAGCAGATGCTGCAGTATTTCCACATGCTAATCCAAACGAAATAACTGAAGCGATAATATTAAAATAACCAGATACAATCCCTACAGGCCCTGATGAGGCCAATAGAAGTGATTTAAAGGCATCTGCAATACCAATCGTTAAAGTAGCCCAAGTCATAGCATCAAAAAAGGATGTGTCAATATAACCCCCATTCTCCCCACCGCCAATCAAATACCCACCGGCCCCGGTTTCCGGGTCCAGTACAATATATCCCACCTGACTGGTGCCGTAAAAGTTCACGGGTTGTTCATGAGCGGTGACTTCCATTCCAGCATAAACCGAGTTGCGAATATCGCTTTCAACGGCGGAAGGTAAGTTAATCGCGGCCAGTGCTGTAGAAAGATTGGCTTGAGTAATGGTCCAGATTTTCTGTCCTTCGGCAGCCGCAATCTGAATGGCCTTGACTGCGCTAATACCGTGAGCAGGGTTGTCTTCCGTTGAGAACATTTGCTCGGGCACCAGGTGTTCCATGGCGGAGAGGCGAGCGCCACTGGCCCGGTTGTAGGCAATCCACAAATCCGTGTCGTTGCTTTCGTGTACCAGCA
>NZ_JBBKTX010000050.1:0-3112 GCF_044962685.1 Oceanobacter antarcticus | reverse complement strand
AACGTAAAAAACCCCGCCCTGCAGCGCAGGACGGGGTGTTCTGTTTAAGAGCTTGACGATGACCTACTCTCACATGGGGAGACCCCACACTACCATCGGCGATGCTGCGTTTCACTTCTGAGTTCGGGATGGATTCAGGTGGTTCCACAGCTCTATTGTCGTCAAGCAAACTGTTATGGTGTTGTCTGTCTGAAGGGGATCGGTCGATCGACCCGGCAGAGTTTCACCAAATAGGGTTGGATACATGAGTTTTTTGAGAGATTCTTTGTAGAGGCAGCAGTTGCCTGGTGTTTCCGTCTGTTATAACAGCCCGGTTTGGGTGTTATATGGTCAAGCCTCACGGGCAATTAGTATCAGTTAGCTCAACGCCTCGCAACGCTTACACACCTGACCTATCAACCTGGTGGTCTTCCAGGGCCCTACAGGGAACTCAAGGTTCCAGTGAGATCTCATCTTGAAGGAGGCTTCACGCTTAGATGCTTTCAGCGTTTATCCCGTCCGAACGTAGCTACCCGGCAATGCATCTGGCGATACAACCGGAACACCAGAGGTTCGTCCACTCCGGTCCTCTCGTACTAGGAGCAGCTCTTCTCAAATCTCAAACGCCCACGGCAGATAGGGACCGAACTGTCTCACGACGTTCTAAACCCAGCTCGCGTACCACTTTAAATGGCGAACAGCCATACCCTTGGGACCGGCTTCAGCCCCAGGATGTGATGAGCCGACATCGAGGTGCCAAACACCGCCGTCGATGTGAACTCTTGGGCGGTATCAGCCTGTTATCCCCGGAGTACCTTTTATCCGTTGAGCGATGGCCCTTCCATACAGAACCACCGGATCACTATGACCTACTTTCGTACCTGCTCGACGTGTCTGTCTCGCAGTTAAGCCGGCTTGTGCCATTACACTAACCTCCTGATGTCCGACCAGGATTAGCCGACCTTCGTGCTCCTCCGTTACTCTTTGGGAGGAGACCGCCCCAGTCAAACTACCCACCACACAGTGTCCTCGATCCAGATAATGGACCTGAGTTAGAACCCCAAATTGACCAGGCTGGTATTTCAAGATTGGCTCCACGACAACTAGCGTCATCGCTTCAAAGCCTCCCAGCTATCCTACACAAGCCAATTCAAAGTTCACTGTGAAGCTGTAGTAAAGGTTCACGGGGTCTTTCCGTCTAGCCGCGGGTATACGGCATCTTAACCGCAATTTCAATTTCACTGAGTCTCGGGTGGAGACAGTGTGACCATCATTACGCCATTCGTGCAGGTCGGAACTTACCCGACAAGGAATTTCGCTACCTTAGGACCGTTATAGTTACGGCCGCCGTTTACCGGGGCTTCGATCAAGAGCTTCTCGTGAGATAACCCCATCAATTAACCTTCCGGCACCGGGCAGGCGTCACACCCTATACGTCCACTTTCGTGTTTGCAGAGTGCTGTGTTTTTAATAAACAGTTGCAGCCACCTGGTATCTTCGACCGGTCTCAGCTTACGGAGCAAGTCCTTCACCAAAACCGGCGCACCTTCTCCCGAAGTTACGGTGCCATTTTGCCTAGTTCCTTCACCCGAGTTCTCTCAAGCGCCTTGGTATTCTCTACCTACCCACCTGTGTCGGTTTAGAGTACGGTTCATTTGTAGCTGAAGCTTAGAGGCTTTTCTTGGAAGCATGGCATCGACCACTTCGGACTCCGTAGAGTCACCGTTATCGCTTCTCGGCATTAAGATCCCGGATTTGCCTAAGATCTCTGCCTACCAGCTTAAACACGGACAACCAACGCCGTGCTGGCCTAGCCTTCTCCGTCCCCCCATCGCACTACAAACAAGTACAGGAATATTAACCTGTTTCCCATCGACTACGCTCTTCAGCCTCGCCTTAGGGGCCGACTAACCCTGCCCCGATTAACGTTGGACAGGAACCCTTGGGTTTCCGGCGGGGGAGTTTTTCACTCCCCTTGTCGTTACTTATGTCAGCATTCGCACTTCTGATACCTCCAGCCTGGTTCACACCTTGACCTTCAACGGCTTACAGAACGCTCCTCTACCATGCGTATAAATACGCATCCGTAGCTTCGGTGTACAGTTTGAGCCCCGTTATATCTTCCGCGCAGGCCGACTCGACTAGTGAGCTATTACGCTTTCTTTAAAGGGTGGCTGCTTCTAAGCCAACCTCCTAGCTGTCTGGGCCTTCCCACATCGTTTCCCACTTAACTGTAACTTTGGGACCTTAGCTGACGGTCTGGGTTGTTTCCCTTTTCACGACGGACGTTAGCACCCGCCGTGTGTCTCCCATGATTGAACTCACCGGTATTCGGAGTTTGCAAAGGGTTGGTAAGTCGGGATGACCCCCTAGCCTTAACAGTGCTCTACCCCCGGTGGTTATACATGAGGCACTACCTAAATAGTTTTCGAGGAGAACCAGCTATCTCCGAGCTTGATTAGCCTTTCACTCCGATCCACAAGTCATCCCCTACCTTTTCAACGGGAGTGGGTTCGGTCCTCCAGTGCCTGTTACGGCACCTTCAACCTGCTCATGGATAGATCGCCCGGTTTCGGGTCTAATGCTAGCGACTGGACGCCCAGTTAAGACTCGCTTTCGCTACGGCTCCGTTAACACTTAACCTTGCCACTAACATTAAGTCGCTGACCCATTATACAAAAGGTACGCAGTCACCGAACTAAGTCGGCTCCCACTGCTTGTACGTACGCGGTTTCAGGGTCTATTTCACTCCCCTAACAGGGGTTCTTTTCGCCTTTCCCTCACGGTACTAGTTCACTATCGGTCATCTGGGAGTATTTAGCCTTGGAGGATGGTCCCCCCATGTTCAGTCAGGATAACACGTGTCCCGACCTACTCGTTTTCACTGCTTATAAGTTTTCGTATACGGGGCTATCACCCACTATGGCGGCACTTTCCAGAGCCTTCTACTAACTACAAAACAGCTTAAGGGCTAGTCCCCGTTCGCTCGCCGCTACTAAGGGAATCTCGGTTGATTTCTTTTCCTCGGGGTACTTAGATGTTTCAGTTCTCCCGGTTCGCCTCTTACACCTATGTATTCAGTGCAAGATACCTGTAAACAGGTGGGTTTCCCCATTCAGAGATCTCCGGGTCA
>NZ_JBBKTX010000004.1:0-237908 GCF_044962685.1 Oceanobacter antarcticus | reverse complement strand
CGGCAAACGCAACCCATTGGTCAACCACTCTGATGGCGAAAGAAACCGGACTGAATGCCATGGCGATCAGTCGGATATGGCGAGCCTTTGGTCTGAAGCCACATCGTCTGGAAACCTTCAAACTATCGAGAGATCCTTACTTTGTTGAAAAGGTTCACGACATCGTTGGCTTGTATATGAACCCTCCGGACAAGGCATTGGTGTTGTGCGTCGATGAAAAGAGTCAGATTCAGGCCTTGAACCGGACGCAACCCGCACTACCGTTGTCATTTGGCTATGCCGAAACACGAACACATGATTATATCCGTCATGGTACCACGACGCTTTTTGCGGCTCTGGATGTTGCAACCGGTGAGGTGATTGGCAGGCTTCACCAGCGCCACCGTGCAGAAGAGTTTCTGTCCTTTCTGAGAGCAATTGAACGAGAAGTCCCCAAACATCTCGACATCCATTTGGTCATGGATAATTACAGTACGCATAAAACAGAAAAGGTGAGAAGCTGGTTCGCCTCTCACCCCCGTTACCACATCCACTTTACGCCCACGTCAACGTCATGGCTTAACCTGGTCGAAAGATTCTTTGCCTTGATTTCCCAGCGATGGATTAAGCGAAATTCCCATCGAAGCACTCGTGAATTGGAAGCCTCCATCAGGGAATATTTGGCCGTTTATAACAATGATCCGAAGCCCTTTGTGTGGCAAAAAACTGCTGACCAGATCATCGAGTCCATTGCTCGATTATCAGATAAGATAAATACCAAGTGAACTTTTGTTAAGGGACACTAGCAGGCTGTTGATTTTTGTTTTCGAGGCAGTCAATGCAAGGCAAAAATAGGAGAAAAGAGGGAGTTTATGGTTGATAAATGACCGATTCAGGCCTGTTTTTAACACCGCAGTGACAACAACGCAGATAGAAAATCAACCGCCTGCTAGGCTCGGCGTATAACGCTGCCAATGTACAGCAGTAGTAGCGCCCCCACCGTTGCCATGATGACCGAACCGATAAATCCAACGGCAGCAATCCCCAGCAAGTTAAAGACAAAACCACCGATAAATGCTCCGGTAACGCCAATGACCATGTTACCGAAAAAACCGAATCCGCCACCGCGCTTCAGCGTGCCAGCTAACCAGCCGGCAACCGCACCAATTAGCAAAAATACCAATAAGCTCATTAAATCCATTGTTTGATCTCCCATCAATTGAGTGTCTATTTATTAGTCGCTATTAAGAGATTGGATGGATTTGCCGTTGAGAGTTCAAGAATCTGCTTTATCAACGTTAAATTCATGCTATTTCCCGACCTGACGGGATTGCAATGTGCTAGCAGATTCCTGACACCCTTGTCGGTTTAACGACAAAAAAGCCCACCAAACTCCAAGCAAAGGGGTCAAATGAGAGTGTTTTGCTATGGCACCTGGATTGCTCTCTATTTGGAGACCCATCCAATAACCAGCAATGCGTAAAACGCGACAGGAGCCAGTTATGTCAGTGACGTTTGAACTGAAAACCACCGAAACCCAGGAGTTCACCTTTGAGTTGCTCAGCAGCAGCGGCGACATGCTACTGCTCAGTGGGGATTACCCGAACAAAGCCGCAGCCGAGCAAGGAATTAAAGACGTGAAGCTGGGTTCTCTTATGGGGCATCAAATCGCCGCAGGTAAAACGCCAGCTGGTGAGACGTTTTTTGTGATTAAAGATACCCACGGCCAAATCATCGCTAAAAGCGCCTTGTTTGCGGATCAGATGTTGTTCGACAACGCCCTGCACGCGGTAAAAGACAACGCCTGCATTGCCGGAATATCCGACCTGACCGCAGCCTGAGCCATGGAGTCCACTGATGAACAACGAGCTGACCGTTCTTAAAGAGTTGTCTACGGTTACCGTCACTCAGGCTGAATGGCTGGAGATTGGTCGTACCATCACCAGCCATTTGCCAAAGCCTGAATTTTTGCAAACCTTCAATGCCATGGCGGGTGAAGTGTCGAAGGTCTACGGCTTTGTTATCGACACCCTGACTCCCTTTATCGAGCTGAATTCCGAGCCTGCGTTTGTGGAAAACTTCGATAGCCTGATGGTGTCCTATCAAGCCAGTTACCTGGCTGAAGCCAGTAAACCCAGACACTATTGCGATGAAGCATTCGAACACTTTGTTGAGATCCAGCAGAGCAAGGAATTCAGCACCAGCTATCCGTTGTTGAAACACACGTTTGATCGTCTCGATTACATCATGGACAAGTACATTGCCAATGATGCCTGGGTGGTGATGAGCATCGAAACAGTGATGAAACGGTTAAGCCGCTGGTTGAATGCCATTGCCGAACTCAAAAAAGTCGACAGTGAAGATGCGTTCTGGGTGTATCAGGGTCTGATGAAAAGTATCGCAGAATATTTACAGCTGATCCGCCAGCGTGGTTAGCCGGTCATCCGGGAATGGTACTGATGGTATTGATGTTGTGGCATAGCCTGACAGATGCATTGCGGAGTGCATCTGTCAGGTGTGGCTATTTGCCGATCACTATTTCCAGCACAAACTTGGAACCGAAATACGACAACACCAGAAACCCGGTGCCAATCAGTGTCCAGCGACTGGCGGTAACACCACGCCAGCCAAAGCGATAACGACCAAACAGCAACATCGCAAATACGGCCCAGCCGATCGAGGCAAAGACCACTTTATGGAGCAGATGCTGCTCTTTCAGGTCAACCACACTGGGCCAGCCAATCGCAAACGCCAGCGTCAGCAGGATCATCCCCAGCCAGATCATTTCAATCAGCAACAGATCCATGGTTTGCAGCGGCGGGAGTGCCTGAATCAGACCGTGGGTCTTGTGCTTGCGCAGATGGTGATCCTGCAAGGACAACAATACCGACTGCACTGCGGCAATCACAAACACGCTGTACGCCAGAATGGATAACAATATATGCCAGACCAGGCCGTAGCTGAGGTGATCCAGTGTTTCACGTTGTTGAGAGAACGAAGACACCACCAACAGCACAGCGATCATTGGAAACAGGCCAACAAACAGATTCTCGACCGGCTTTTTCAAACTGGAAAACAGCAACAGCAGCGTAATGACCCAGCCAATGACCGAGCCAATATTATAAAACGCAAAGTTGATTCCGGGATGGGCGCTGTCACTGGTGACGGCACCGTAGAGCAGAAAACCCAGGTGCGTGAGCGCCGCCAGCATGGCCAGAGTCAGTACCAGATTACGATTGGCTGGACGGTCTCCACTAATGGTTTGCCACTGACGAAATGCAGAAAACAGATACAAAACCACAGCGGGCAAGGCAACAATAAATTCGGACATAACCAAGTTTCCAAAAAGACGCGGCCAGTGTCGCACATGGCCCCGACTTCGCAAAGTCGATGCCATTCAGTTGTATTGACAGTTCAGTATCGCAACCCCAAGGCATCACATAACCAGCCCTGAAAATTGCTCGCAGCACGGAAGCGCCGGGCAATCTGATCACAGCAGTCGGGTTGATAGAGCGTCTCTTCATCCAGCGCCGCCAAGGCAATAAAATCCTTACGCTTGAGCTCGTCTATTTGAGGGTGATCTTTGTCGTAGCCCTTGGGCGGGCGTATCAGGCTGTCGCCATCCAGTCGAAAATATTGCTGGAAGTCGTTATCGCCAATAGCATCCAGATAGCGTGCCGGTCGTTCGGCCAGCGCGTCGCGGATTTTTCCCAGCGCTACCGAATCCGGGTGCCAGACGCCGACGCCAACAAATATCTCGTCCGCTGCAATGTGTAAATAAAATCCCGGTGCATGGATATCTTTGCCAGACTCATGGCGAAACTGGATACCAACATTCAGCTTGTAGGGCGTCTTGTCTTTGGCAAAGCGGGTATCCCGATAGGGCCGCATCAACGAGCCGCCCACTTTTTTGGCGACGGCTTCGTAATAGGGCGAGATAGCGCGGATCTCCATTTCCATGGCAGCAATAAACGCCAGTGCCGGGCCACGAACCTGAAGCTCATAGTCGGACTTGTGTTGCTCGAACCAGGCCTTGTTATTGTTTTCTTGCAGCTGGCGCAAAAATACCAGCAACTCCGGTGAAAACGCCGTAAACATAAGGTCTCCCTGTCTTGCCGCCATGGGCGCTGTGGTATTGATGAACACTTGTTACATATGGCTCGGTATTGTGCGCCGGAGCCTGGGGCAGGTGCTATATGGGTAGTGCTATGGGTAGTGCTATGGGGATAGTACCGTAACAAAATCTTGTGATTATTCCATGTTGCGGTCGCGATCCCGGTTAATTCGTTACGGCGGCGAATTCGCCCAACAGGCGTAAGGATAACCGCCTTTAAAGAGGGTATACTTGGCGTTATTTTTCGCAAACGGGGCGCCGGCCCGGTTATCCAGTCCCGGCCAGACGTACCCAGCATACGAGTTGTCATTATGTTCGAAAGTTTGACCGACCGACTTGGCAAAGCCCTCAAAAGCATTTCCGGCCAGGCCAAGTTAACCGAAGAAAACATCAAAGGCACCGTGCGTGAAGTTCGCATGGCGCTGCTGGAAGCCGACGTTGCCTTGCCGGTGGTGAAAGCCTTTACCGACCAAGTCAAAGAGCGCGCCATTGGTACCGAGGTTCTGAAGAGTCTGAATCCGGGTCAGGTATTCCTGAAAATCGTCCATGAAGAGCTGCAAAGCGTCATGGGTGAGGCCAATGAAAAGCTGAATCTGGCGACCCAGCCACCGGCTGTTATCCTGATGGCTGGCTTGCAGGGGGCGGGTAAAACCACCACGGTTGCCAAGCTGGCCAAGTATCTGGCCGAGCGCGAAAAGAAAAAGGTGATGGTGGTGTCTGCCGACGTTTATCGTCCGGCAGCGATCAAGCAGCTTGAAACCCTTGCCAGCGAAGTTGGTGCACTGTTTTATCCATCGGATATCAGCCAGAAGCCACTGGCCATTGCTCAAGGTGCTATCGAGGCGGCGAAAAAAGCCCACGCCGATGTGCTGCTGGTGGATACCGCCGGGCGTCTCGCCATCGACGATGCGATGATGGCCGAGATCAAGGCGTTACACGCTGGCATCAATCCGATTGAAACCCTGTTCGTGGTGGACGCCATGACGGGTCAGGATGCCGCCAATACCGCCAAGGCATTCAGCGAAGCACTGCCGTTGACTGGTGTCATGCTGACCAAAGCCGATGGTGATGCTCGTGGTGGTGCAGCGTTGTCGGTGCGTCATATCACTGGCAAGCCGATCAAGTTTATGGGGATGGGTGAAAAAACCGATGCCCTGGAGCCATTCCATCCCGATCGCGTGGCGTCGCGGATTCTCGACCTGGGTGACGTACTGACCCTGATCGAAGAAGCCGAACGTAATATCGACAAGGCCAAGGCTGACAAACTGGCGAAAAAACTGCAAAAGGGCAAGGGCTTCGATCTTGAAGATTTCCTCGACCAGTTGCAGCAAATGAAAAACATGGGTGGCCTGACCGGCATGCTCGACAAGTTGCCTGGCATGGGTAATGTGAATCAGATGGCCAAGCAAACCGCTGCGGCAGAGGGCCAGTTCAAGCAGATGGAAGCGATTATTTTCTCCATGACGCTGGATGAACGCCGCTTCCCGGACAAAATTAACGGTTCGCGTAAAAAACGTATCGCCAACGGCTCTGGCTCCCAGATTCAGGACGTTAACCGGGTGCTGAAACAGCACAAGCAAATGCAGAAAATGATGAAAAAAGTCACGGCCAAGGGCGGCATGAAAAAGATGATGCGCGCCATGGGCGGAAATGGCGGCGGCATGGGTGGCCCAGGTGGTGGTTTGCCACCCGGCTTTGGCGGCGGTATGCCGCCGATGCGTTAGCAAGCGAGTGTTTTTCAGTAAAACGTTGCGGATATTTCTGTGCTGATACCGTATGCACCACGTCTCGCAGGGCATGGGTGACGTGGGGAGGCGTCTGGGAATTCCTGGTGCCGGACTTGATGCCGCTTTACTTGTACCCACATTATCTCATTACCCCAAACATCTCTCAGGCCATCTGTATGATGGCCTTGCGGAAACGTCCCAGCGAATAAGCAAACAGCACGGCACCGATCAGCAGCAAGGCCAGGAACTGTGGCCACACCACATCAAAACCCGCACCGCGATACAGAATCGCCTGGCCCAGTTCAACGAAGTGGGTGGTCGGGGCGAGGAGCATTATATGCTGCACAAAATCCGGCATGCTTTCACGGGGTGTGGTGCCACCGGACAGCATTTGCAGCGGCATCATCACCAATACCATCAGCAGCCCGAACTGCGGCATGCTGCGGGCCAGGGTGGCGAGAAAAATCCCCATTGAGGTGGTGGCAAACAAATGCAGCGCGGCACCGCTGAAAAACAGCAGTAACGACCCTTCTATCGGCACATTAAGAATGCCGCGTACCATACCGTTCAGCGATAGGGCGGCGGCAATCAGTACGACAAATCCCATCGCCCAGACTTTGGCCAGCATGATTTCTGTCGGCGTGACCGGCATTACCAGCAGGTGTTCGATGGTGCCATGTTCCCGTTCCCGGATCAGCGCGGCGCCGGTAAGAATAATGGCAACCATGGTGATCTGGTTGATAATCTGCATCAGACTGCCGAACCAGGACTGATCCAGCGCCGGATTAAAACGCGCCCGCACGGCCAGATTTACCGGCAGTTCAGTATTGCTGCGGTAGCGTTGTAAAAACTCACTGACTTCCGCCTGCACAATCTGCTGCACATAGCCGCTGCCGGTAAAGGCCTGACTCATGCGCGTGGCATCGACATTGAGCTGAATTTCCGCTTCCCGTCCGGCCAGTACATCATGTTGAAAATCCGGCGGAATATTCACCACAAAGGTATAAAGTCCGGCGTCCATACCAGCATCCATGGCTTTCAGAGTGATCATTTCCGGCGGCATAAAATAGGGCGGGTAAAAGGCGGAAATAATCCGTTGTGACAGTGCGGAACCGTCCTCATCAACAATGGCGATGGGGGCTTTGTTGAGTGAGTCCGGCATTGAGGTGCCAGCGGTATAGACCGAGAAGGTGAAGCTGAAAATAATCAGTACCAACATAGTTGGGTCACGCCACAGGCTCCACAGTTCTTTGATGCCGAGGCGATAAATATTGATCAGGTGGCGTCCCATCTTATTCAAATCCATTTCAGCGCTCCTGTTTTTTCAGCAGCAGAATGGCGGTACCAACAATCACGGGTATCGAAACAAGCAGCGGCCAGAACGAGGCATACAGATCATTCAGGGTCAGCGCTTTGCTGAATACACCGCGACTGATGGTCACCATATGGGTGGCCGGATAGATCTGACCAATAACCTGAGCGCTGCCTTCCAGTGAACTGACCGGATCGGTCAGGCCGGAGAACTGGGTCGCCGGAATCAGGGTGCCGACCATGGCGAAGAACATCGCCGCAATCTGACTTTTGGTGACTGCTGAGGCCAGTAAGCCCATGCCGGTAGCGGCAAAACTGAATAACAGGGCGGCGAGGGTCAGGGTCAGATAGCTGCCGGTCACTGGCACATCAAATAAGGTGACGGCGAGCAGACTCATGAGGAAGAAGTTGATCATGGCAAAGCCCACGTAAGGCAATTGTTTACCAAGAATAAATTCGGTGCGGGTGACCGGGGTGACGTACAGATTAATAATGGAACCCAGCTCTTTTTCCCGCACCACCGCCAGCGCGGTCAGCATGGCCGGCATCATCAGCAACAGAATCGGAATCACCGCTGGCACCATGGCTGGCAGGCTTTTGACATCCGGGTTGTAGCGGAAGCGGGTTGCGACATCAACCGCACTGCTGAGGGCTCCGGCATTGCCACCCTGGCGCGCCTGATCCTGTAACCACAGGGTGTGCATACCACTGACATAGCCTTTCACGGTTTCTGCTCTGGACGGCATGGCACCGTCGATCCAGACGCCGATATCGACCTGATCGCCACGCAGTACGCTGCGACCAAAGCCGGGCGGAATTTCAATCGCCAGTGACAGTTCGCCGGAACGCATGCGGCGGTCCATATCGGCGTAATCCCGGAGCGGGGCTTTTTCGCTGAAATAAGCGGAGCCGGTGAGGTTCAGCGCATAATTCTGACTGAGGGTGCTCTGGTCATAATCCAGCACCGCATAGGGCAGGTTATCAACATCCATGGTGATGCCATACCCCATGACCAGCATCAGAATCAGTGAACCGGCCAGTGCCAGTGTTGCCCGTACCGGATCACGCTGCAATTCCAGCGTTTCGCGCCACAAATAGCTCCACAGGCGTTGCGTTGAAAAACGTGGCGGACGTTGGCTGCCGGGCGGGGTTATTTCGTTATGGCTGCCGGTCGCGGCAATATCTTCTTCTGGGTTGGCGGCGCTGGTCTGGTTTCCGCTGGCTTCCATCAGGTAGCTGATAAAGGCTTCTTCCAGCGTTGTCGCGTTACGTTTGCTGATCAGACTGGCGGGTTTATCGCTGTCGAGCACCTTGCCGGCATGCATCATCGACATACGGTCGCAGCGCAGTGCTTCGTTCATAAAGTGAGTGGAAATAAAAATGGTCACCCGATCCCGGCGCGACAGTTCAATTAACAGCCGCCAGAAATTATCCCGTGCAATCGGATCCACGCCTGACGTAGGTTCATCGAGAATCAGCAGTTCCGGTTTATGCACCATGGCCACGGCCAACGACAGGCGCTGACGTATGCCCATGGGCAGTTTTTCCGGCAGAAAGCCTCGCACCTCATGGAGATCGAAACGCTGGATCATTTCTTCTGCGCGGCTCTGAACTTCGTCTTCCGGTACATGAAACAGGCGCGCGTGCAGCACCAGATTCTGCTCTACGCTGAGTTCGCCATACAACGAAAAAGACTGTGACATATAACCCACCCGCTGGCGGGTAGCGATGTCATGGGGATCGACCTCATTACCGAACAGCCAGGCTTGGCCTTCTGTGGCGGGCAGCAGACCGGTGAGCATTTTCATGGTGGTGGATTTGCCGCAGCCGTTGGAACCTAAAAAACCGAAAATCTCGCCACGGCGGATGCGAAAGCTCACATGGTCAACGGCGGTGAAATCGCCGAAGCGCATGGTCAGGTCGGTGGCTTCAATGGCGATGTCCTGACCATCGTCCGGCAGTGGTGGAATATTGACCGGTGCATAGCCTGCTTTTTTGTCGTCCGGCAGCAGTTCAATAAACGCCGCTTCCAATGACTCGGTGGCAGTTTTCTGCAGTAATTCATCCGGCGTGCCGGTATCCAGTACTTTGCCGTCATCCATTACTACCAGCCAGTCAAAGCCTTGTGCTTCATCCATATAAGCGGTGGCGACCACCACACTCATCTGTGGCCGGCTGGCGCGGATGCTCTGAATCAGCTGCCAGAACTGGGCCCGCGCCAGCGGGTCAACACCGGTGGTGGGTTCGTCCAGAATCAGCAGATCCGGATCGTGAATCAGCGCGCAGCACAGCCCCAGCTTTTGCTTCATGCCACCGGACAGCTTGCCGGCCGGACGCGTCAGAAACGGATACAGACCAGTACTTTTGGTCAGGTGATCAATACGCTGGCGGCGCTCAATGGAGTTATGGCCAAACAGGCGGGCAAAAAACTGCAGGTTTTCTTCCACCGATAAGGTCGGATACAGGTTTTTACCCAGGCCCTGTGGCATATAGGCAATGTCAGGGCAGACAAGATCGCGGTGACGCTTGTTGCTCATATCGCCGCCAAGGACAGTAACCTTACCGTCCTGTACTGCCCGGGCACCGGCCAGCAACGACAGCAGGCTGGATTTCCCTACGCCATCGGGGCCCAGTAAACCGACCATGACGCCGCCGGGAATATCCAGCGAGATGTCGTCCAGTGCACAGGTCTTGCCGTAATGCAGGCTGGCATGACTGAGGTGGGCTACCTGAGGTGTGGTCATGGCTTATTCTGCACTCAGATTAACGGTCAGCTCTGCGGGCCATGCGCTTGCCTCATCGAGCTTCAGCCACGCCACGCCGGGCAGCCCGGTTTTTACCTGAGTGATGTATTTCTGCAACAGTTGTGGCGATATCCGTGCGCGCACCCGGAACATCAGTTTCTGCCGTTCGCTTGCCGTTTCGACGGTTTTGGGGGTGAACTGGGCGGTGGACGCAACAAACGACACCTGTGCCGGAATGACATAATCCGGCGCTACGTCCAGCACCAGATGCACGTCTTGCCCGAGAGCGATGCGACCCGCCACAGTTTCGGGCAGAAAAAAGGTCATATAGACGTCTGACAGATCGATCATGTTGATCACCTTGCCACCGGCGCCCAGTACTTCACCCGGCTGAGTCACCAGATACTGTACCCGGCCATCCCGTGGGGCAGTAAGAATACTGTCGGTCAGATCGGTTTCGATACTGGCGACGGTGGCCGCTGCGGCATTTACATTGGATTCGGCCCCGATGACCTGGGCTTTGGCGGCTTCAATAGCAGCTCTGCCGGCAGCGACCTGAGCTTTGGCGGCACTCAGTGTGGCCTCGGCGGTGCGTACAGCGGCGCGGTCATCATCCAGAACCTGATCTGACAACGAACCTTCTTTGGCCAGTTGTACCGAACGGCGGTAGCGGCGCTGGGCGCTGTCCAACTCGGTTTCACGCTGAACCTGCGTGGCCTGCAGGGCCGCCAGGTCACTTTCGCGCATGGCCACCTGCGCCTTGGCGCTGGCCACGGCTGCTTTGGTTTGCGCCAGTTGAGCTAAAGCCTGATCGCGCTGGGCAAGCAAGGAATCACTCTGCATCACTGCCAGCTTTTGCCCGGCAATAACAAAATCGCCTTCTTTCACCAGTAATGACTCCAGCCGTCCGCCGAGTTTGGTGGCGACATCCACGGCGGTGGCTTCAATACGGCCATTGCCTTTGACAAAACCTTCCGTGGTGTTGGTGCTGTCCAGCCTGCTCCAGATAAACCAGCCGGCCAGAACGACGACGAACAGGATAAAGGCGGGAATACGTTTGTTGCTGAAAGCCGTTTTCATGATGGAAGTCCTGATTTTATGCGCGTCGCTGAATTTTTAATTGCCAGGCCGCAGACTGTTATCCACTATTAGCGACTGATCAGTCGGTAATCCTGCGGACAACTATAGGGCGGTGTTTTATGACTGACAATGATGATTTATTGATCTGTGTAGCGCGTTGCTCAGATAGCGCCGCTGTGAGCCGCTAACACAGTGTTTCACCGTAGTGACTATTGGTTAGCCGGGGCCGTTGGAGTAAGGAATGGTGAACAGCAACATGACCAATAAACAATCAGGCAAAACCATTGCCGCCACGGCAGCCGGACGTCGGCGATTGTCGCCTGAATTACGTATTCAGCAGATTCTTGATGCGGCGTTTGTGGTGTTTGCAGAGAAGGGATTTGTGTCAGCCCGGATGGACGACATTGCGGCGGCGGCGGGTTTGTCGAAAGGCGGCATTTATAATCATTTCCGCAGCAAAGAGCAGATCTTTGAAGAACTGCTGAAGCAGCGCTTGAACCAGCATGGCGCTGGTGTTGAGTTTCCGGATGATGACCGGCCAGTAACGGTTGAAAAGATTATTACTGACGTCGTAGAGCCATTGTATGCCACTTTTTCCAATCCGGATGTTATCCGCATTCTGCGGCTGGTGCTGGTGGACGGTAACCGTGTGCCGGAATTTGTCCGCTATTGGCATTTGTTAATATCGCAACCCTATCAACAGCGGCTTCAGACGCTGGTACAGAAAGGCGTGATGGCAGGAACGCTGCGCAATGGCAGCCTGACTCAGTCACCGGCCTTAATTGTAGCGCCGGCACTGGTGTTTATGTTCGATAGCATGGTGGACAGTGATAACGCCCGGCAGCAACTGGAAAACCGTTATCAGGCTCATGCCCGGATGCTGCGGGAAATGCTGACACCGCCGGTATAGCGGTTATTCATACAAACAGCAGGTGGTTGATCTGTTACAGCAAGGTTGTCGTGGGTACCACAGGCATACCCTGTTGAACGCAATCAGCCATTTTCGTGGTGGATGGCCTTTGTGATAGAGCAAACAAGGATCAGAACCTGCTTAATGGATGGTTCTGGTTTATGCTGCGGCTTCTTTCTCTTGCTCAGGAATGGTGATTGTGCAGCTTCGTTCTATCGACAAAACCACCTACAAAAAACGGCTTAACCAGGTACAGGGTGGGGCCGTGGTTACTTTATTGGTACTGGCGCTGCTGTTTTCCGAACTGTATCGGGCGTTATGGGCGGGGGGCGAATCCAGCACACTGCTGAATGCACTCGCGGTGGCTACGGCTGCGGCACTGGTGGCGCTGCTATTTAACCGCATCAAGGACAAACCCTGGATGGCGGACATGGTGTATCTGTGGCGTCTGAAACGGGAGCTGAACCGCATTTATCGCAGCAGCAAGACCCTTGAACAAGCGCTGGCTGCGGGCGATCGTGACGCGTTTGTTATCCAGAACTTCAATCTGCGCGGCGCGAAACTGCTTTACGAGGCGGAAGACAACACCCTGACATTGCCAGAGCTGCAAGAGAAAATCATTGAACTGGAAAACACCCTGTCTGAACGGCAGCTGACGGTATCGCTGGATGAATACAGCCCAGCCTTGCTGGATGGCTTCAAACAGCGTTTGAAATAGGCTCTGAGGCTACTCCGGGTCGTTATTATCACCCCAAAAAAGGTTAATGAAAGGAGCAAGCTCTGTCCTGCTCCCTACCCTATATGCTTGACCAAGCGTTTTCTCAATTCTTACTCACTGCTTTGCGATGCTCCGGGTCGAGGCATTCTATTTCTTCATGAGGAAGTCCGGGTGCCAGGGTGCTATTGAGATAAGCGGTTATCGCTGTGATCGGATCGGATTCTGAAGTGGCCACCAACGTGGTGCCGCGTTCTGCCAGTCGACGGGCTACACCTTCTCCGGCTGAGCCGCAGAGAGCTATATCGACCCCGTGCAGTGGGTGTCGATTGCCGTCGCCACGCACATGCCATTCATGCAGGCTGCCTGTTTTGGATAAATGGATACTCCAGACCAACTCTGGCTGGCCGTTCGATACAACATATACATTCCAGTGCACAGCACGGCCTGCGTGGGGAGATAATTGTCCGTGTTCTTGTATCGCAACGGCGATAAGGGGTTCTGTCATGGGGATTCCTCCGGTCAGTCCGTCCATGCTAAAGCGGGAAGAAAAAATACATTTGATCCGACGCAGTCATGGCTGCATCTGGCAGCAATAAATGTCAGAAATGGCATCGCGGCACATGCAGTAACGACAGTGCTCAATAGCGTATTACTCAAGACGTGTGGGTCGTTACGCCTGATTCTGTAGAAGGGTTGTTGTTATCTTTGTTGTTATCTTTGTTGTTATCTTTGTTGTTGTCGTCAATGGTGGTTGCTCTCGTCTATATGTTCCGGGTTGGCGATGTCTTCCAGAATGGGACAATCTGGACGGTCATCACCCGCGCAGCAGCTCACCAGTGATTGCAGGCTGTTGACCATCGACTGCAGTTCAGCAATCTTTTGATTCAATACGGTGATGTGGTCAGTGGCCAGTCGTTTGACATCTTCGCTGTGGCGGGATTGGTCTTGCCACAAGGTCAGCAGCTCTCGGGTTTTTTCAACCGGGAAACCCATTCCTCGCGCCCGGTGTATAAATTTCAGGGTGTGAATGTCCTGCTCGCGGTAACGACGATATCCGGCAGCACTGCGCGCTGCCGGTTGAATCAGGCCAATCGATTCGTAGTAGCGGATCATCTTGGCACTGATGCCCGAAGCGCTGGCAGCGGCTCCAATGTTCATACCGGTCTCCTGTGCGGTTGACGGGTGTGTATTTGTTACGGCTATTTGTTTGTTCTCAGGCTGGGTATCCGTTGTCAAGACAGACGAATCCGCTTTAATCGCAAGGCGTTGCCTACGACAAACACCGATGACATGGCCATCGCACCCGCTGCGACGGCAGGCGACAGCAACCAGCCAAAGGCCGGGTAGAACACGCCAGCAGCCAGGGGCACCAGGGCGGCATTATAGGCAAAGGCCCAGAACAGATTCTGGCGGATGTTGGTCATGGTCGCTTTGCTGAGGGCGATGGCGGTACGGGCACCGTTGAGGTTGCCCGACATCAGTACCACATCGGCGGCTTCAATCGCGACGTCGGTGCCAGTACCAATCGCCATGCCGATATCGGCCGCCGCCAGCGCTGGCGCATCGTTGATGCCGTCACCGACAAACACCAGTTTTTTACCCTGTGGGAGTGCGGCTTTGAGCTGCTGCAAGGCGTCCACCTTGCCGCTGGGTAATACCTCGGCAACGACCTGATCAATGCCCAATGTGCGTGCAATCGCTGCGGCGGTATGGCGGTTGTCACCAGTAATCATCACAACCTGGAGGCCCAACTGGTGCAAACCGGCAATGGCGTCCGGAGTGCTTGCCTTGATGGGATCGGCGACGGCGATGATGGCGGCGAGTTGGCCATTCAGTGCGGCATACAGGGGCGTTTTGCCTTCTTTGCCAAGTCGGGCGGCGGTACTTGCCAGCGGGCGGATGTCGATGCCCATTTGTTGCATCAGCCGATCCGCCCCCAGTGCGATGTGCTGGGTCTGTTCATTTGGCGTCACTCCTGCCCTTGCCGCTGTCATCACTTTGGCTGTCACGCCCAGGCCAGTGAGCGATTCAAAGTCTGAGCAAGCCGGTATGGTCAGTTGCTGTTGCTGTGCTGCCGTTTCAATGGCGCGGGCAATCGGGTGTTCGGAATGTTGTTCAACGGCGGCGATCAGGGCCAGAACGGCAGCAGCCTCAAAACCAGGCGTGACTTCCAGATCGGTCAACGCCGGTTTGCCCTCGGTCAGGGTGCCGGTTTTATCTACCGCAATAACGGCCACATCCTGCAAGTGCTGCAAGGCTTCGCCTTTGCGGAATAACACTCCGGCTTCTGCACCCCGGCCGGTGCCGACCATCAGCGAAGTCGGTGTGGCCAGCCCCATGGCACAGGGACAGGCGACAATCAGTACCGCCACGGCATTCACCAGCCCAAAAGTCAGCGCCGGTTCCGGGCCAAAGATCAGCCACACGACAAAGGTCAGTAAGGCCAGCGCCATGATGGTGGGCACAAACCAAAGCGTGACCTTGTCGACCAGGGCCTGAATCGGCAGTTTGGCTCCTTGTGCCTGCTCGACCATACGGATAATTTGCGCCAGCACGCTGTGTTCACCGACCGCCGTCGCCTGAATCGTCAAGGCACCAGACTGGTTCAGTGTGCCGCCGGTGACGCTGTTGCCGGGCTGGCGTCGAACGGGCAGGGGCTCTCCGGTGAGCATGGATTCATCAATATAGCTGTCACCATCAATCACCTCGCCATCCACCGGGACACGTTCACCGGGACGTAACTCGATGCGATCTCCCAGAATAACGTCTGCCAGCGCCAGCTCAATTACCTGGCCGTTGCGCTGCACCCGTGCAGTGTGTGGTTGCAGGCCGATCAGGTGGCGAATCGCCTCCGAGGTTCTGCCCTTGGCACGAGCCTCCAGCAACCGCCCCAGCAGAATCAGCGTGACGATCACCGCAGCCGCTTCGTAATACACATGCACCGTGCCTGGTGGCAGCAGGCCGGGCAGAAAGGTGGCGATGGTTGAAAATCCCCAGGCCGCCAGGGTGCCGACCGCCACCAGAGAGTTCATATCCGGTGCCGCGTGCAGCAAGGCCGGAATCCCCCGCTGATAAAACCGCAGCCCCGGTATCAGCAACACCAGCGTCGTTAAGACAAACTGCAATAGCCAACTGGTTTGCTGGCCCAGTGTGGCCATCACCCAATGATGAAAGGCAGGAATCAGGTGACCCCCCATTTCCAGAATAAACACCGGCAAGGTCAGCGCTGCAGCAATCAGCAGATCACGCTGATAAACCTGGGCTTCGGCATCGCGTTTTTCCCGGTTATCGAGAGACGATTGCCCGGCCTGTTCCACTGTACCCATCGCCTTGGCCCCGAAGCCGGCTTTTTCTACCACAGCAATCAGCTCGGCAGCCGTGGTGCCAGGCAATATATTGATTCGTGCTTGCTCTGTGGCCAGGTTAACCGCCGCACCCACCACGCCAGGCTGCTTGTTGAGTACCCGTTCAATCCGGCCAGAGCAAGACGCACAGGTCATGCCCTCAATGGCCAGCTCGATCGCTGCCGGTTGATGGACTGAGTAACCGGTTTTGACGACAGCTTCAATCAGCGCTTCTACGTTTAACCCGGTTTTGCCGGTAATCGTTGCGGTTTCGGTCGCCAGATTGACGGTTGCCTCGCTCACACCAGCGACGCTGGCCAGCGCTTTTTGTACCCGAGCAGAACAGGAAGCACAGGTCATGCCGTCGATATTCAGACGTAAAATGTGTTCCGGAGTGGCCGGGGGTTGGCCGGACGGTGAACTTGAGGTTTGAATGGCAGACATGGAACCTCCTTGGCGAAGCGAGTGAAGGGACTGGGTGAGCTGGGCAGTGGAGCTGGTTGGACGTTAAACCCTGCTCGCCCCGTCAGCGATTAGCAACATGGTAAACCTTGCCATCGTTGTAAGGTAAACCGGATTCAGCGAGCCAGATCAATATTCTGGTGACGGATGCAGACGCATTCTTGACCTTACCACTGTGGCAAGGATCATATTGACGCAGTGTTAAATCACCCACTGAACAGGAGCACAAATCATGAAACTGACCGTAGAAGGCATGACCTGCGGCGGCTGTGTCAACGCCGTCACCCATATTATCAAAGGGCTGGATGACAGTGCCGAGGTCAGCGTCAGCCTTGAAACCGGACTGGTAGAAACCAATGCCAAAGCGACACTGGAGCAACTGGCTGCGGCACTGGACGACGGCGGCTTTCCGGCTAAAGCGGCGGGATAATTTGCCGTTTTAATAACGCCGAGGGAATGGACATCTTGGCCCCCTGTCAAGCTGGCAAACTCCTTGCAATATCTCCCTGTGAGTAGGCAATTGACTAGGGAGACTGCCGTTATGACACTGTATTGCGGGGCATATTTGCCTGAAAGCGGGTTATCAGACAGCCCGTTTGTCGGGGCGCTGACAAGGGTTGCAGCAAAACTGACAAGTATGAATGGTCGCAAGAAGAGCCTGGAAGATCCTCATCTGGATCTCTATTTTCTGGTTCCGGGGAGTACCGATGTTCCGCCGTTTCGTGGCATGCGTTTCCATTCGTTTGATCGTGCCAACCGGCGGCTGCGGATTGAATCTTCAGTCCCGGCCCATATGGTGGCATCACGTCATTGTCAGGCTTATGTACTGGCGGCGATTCAGGATGCGGTCGAAAATGCGGCGGACTTCTTTTCACGCGAACATATCGATTTTGACCACCAGGCCTACGACCTGATGATCGCGCACCTGGTGGAGACGCACTGATGACGGCTCCCATCAAGATGATCCTGTGTGAAGACATCCAGAACCTGCTCGACAAGCCCGACCTGATGCTGCTCGATTGCCGTGACGTTGGAGACTACCGCAGCAATCACCTTGATGGTGCCCTGCATGCCCATGATACGCTGGTCGAAACCCTGATTCGCAAGGGCGACAAGCAACGACCGATTCTGATCTACTGCTACTCCGGGCATCGCAGCGAACACTTATGTGAGCTGTTTACCGGCTTCGGCTTTGAACAGGTGTACAACCTGGGCGGAGGCTACCTGCGCTGGCAGGAGCTGCAAGTGGCGGGCTGATCATGAAAACCACCACGCAGACTGACCGCACAGGTATCCAGATGGGTGAACTGAATATCTGGGCGATGGACAAGGATCAGGGCATCAAGCACCTGCTGCTGTTGTTAACCGAACAGCTGGGAGCTGATGCGTTTGCGATTGATGAGCGTATCAATACCGACCTGCGTGCCATTTACATCTGTGATCTGGATGAACCGGGTATCCGCGCTTACCTCTATACACTGGGTCAGACGCAGGGCCGCTATGGCGTGCATCTGGAATATCCGGAGTCATCGGAAGTGAACCCGGTCTACGACGCCTTCGAAAACCTGACGCTGCCCTCCCTGGTCAGCATCCTCGCAGTGCACCTTGATGTGGATGAAATCCAGCCGCTTCCGGTGCTGCATTAACCTGAGCGACCTGAACAGGGGATTATCCTGGTGATCCGTGCGTGCTTCTCGCAAAGCAGGTAAACTAGCGCCTTTTTTATGGGGTCGCTGCCAATTGCCTGGCGCGGTCGCCATATCACCTGACAGCAAACCAGGATATTCGGGTTCCATACCATGATGAAATACATCTCCACTCGGGGTAATGCGCCAGAGCTGGCGTTCGACGACGTTTTGTTAACCGGTCTGGCTGCCGATGGCGGCTTGTACGTACCGAAGGAAGTACCACAGTTTTCTCTGGCCGAGATTGAATCCTGGCGCGACCTGTCGTACACCGAACTGGCGCACAAGGTCATTTACCCCTTTGTTGAAGGCTGTGTGGATGCCGAAGCCCTGCAAGGCATGATCGACGATGTCTATGGTGCGTTCGGCCATAAAGCCGTTGCACCGCTGCAACAGCTTGACCACAACGAATACGTACTGGAGCTGTTCCACGGCCCGACCCTGGCGTTCAAGGATTTTGCCCTGCAACTGCTGGGTCGTTTGCTGGACTACGTACTGGAACGTCGCCACGAAAAAGTCGTGATTATGGGGGCAACCTCCGGCGATACCGGCTCCGCTGCGATTGAAGGCACCAAGGCCTGTCGCAACGTCGACATTTTTATCCTGCATCCTTACGGCAAGGTTTCTGACGTCCAGCGCCGTCAGATGACCACGGTCAGCGGTGATAACATCCATAACATCGCTATCGAAGGCAACTTCGATCAGGCGCAAGACATGGTCAAGGCCAGCTTTGGTGATCAGTCTTTCCTGCGTGGTGAGCGCAAGCTGGTGGCCGTCAACAGCATTAACTGGGCACGTATCATGTCCCAGATTGTGTACTACTTCTATTCCGCGCTGAACCTGGGTGGCCCGCTGCGTCCAATGGCCTACTCGGTGCCGACCGGTAATTTTGGCGATATCTTTGCCGGATATATGGCTCGTAAAATGGGGCTGCCGATCGAACAACTGATTATTGCCACCAACGAAAACGACGTGTTGCATCGCTTGATGAGCCAGAACCTGTACGAAGTGCATCCGCTCAAGCACACCATCACCCCGTCGATGGATATTGCCGTATCGTCCAACTTCGAGCGCCTGCTGTTTGATCTTTATGATCGCGACGGTGCCGCGCTGGCCGATCTGATGGGCCGCATGAATGCCAAAACAGACGTGGTCTCGCTGGATGAAGACAAACTGGCCAAAGCCCGTGAGCTGTTCGACAGCATGGCGGTGAATCAGGATGAAACCGTTGCTGTGATGCAGCAGGTCTTTGCTGAAACCGGCTACCTGCTCGACCCGCACACCGCGATCGGTGTGAAGGCGGCACGGGAATGTCGTCGTAATACCCGTATCCCGATGATCACCCTGGGCACCGCCCACCCGGTGAAATTCGAAGATGCGGTCAAGCGCGCCGGATTCGAGATGCCTACATTGCCTCACCACCTGAACGACCTGATGGAACGCGAAGAGCGGCTGAGCGTATTACCCGCTGATCTCAAGACTGTCCAGGCATTTATTGCCAGCCATACTTTCAAGGATTGATTGGCAGACTGCCGGGCGTCCAAACGCCCGGCATCGTGATGTGTTGTCGGCCGGTTGCATCGGGGCCGTCGCATCAACCCGGTTATTTCCATCGTGCTGCTGTTGACGTTTCGGCGTCCGACCACCTTCCCTGAGGTTTGCCATGAATTACGTATCCCTGAATGACTTCAAATGGGGCTGGATTTTCCGTCACCGCGAACTGCCGGTGGACTCAGAGTCGCTGGGTCTGATTCGTCCGCTCGACAAAGCATCGGCCAACCAGTTCTGGAAAACCCATATCAGCAAGGAAGCGGCTCACGCCAGTCACTTTCTGGGAGACGACTGGCCGTCTCGCAATGGCGTCTGGCAACCAAAAGAGAACTGGCAATTGGCCTGGGAAGCCGACGCTAACGCCATGCCAGCGCTTATGGCGCAACACATCCCGTGGGAAACCAACGTCACGGTCTTTTTTTGTTACGATGTCGACCATATCGTCCAGACCCGCTGGGATATATTTCAGCGCCATTGGAAAAATTTCCTGTTTGTGGATGATCAGCCCATGTTGCTGGGCAAAAGCCGTGATGAAGTGGTGCGTTTTTTTAATGATGGCTCATATCAAACGGGAATTCGTCCCAAACGTTGATATTTCTCAAATGAAAATGAGGTTGAATATTTTTTTTATATAATGTTTTTAGAATCAATAACTTGTAGGTTTTCCTACAAAAAAGATAGCCGATCCGATATTGAGTGATAATTGGGTGTTAATTAAGCCGTAATAGTTTCTTTTTGAATCAACCATTGCATTTGTTTACTTGCCGATAGGTCATTTGATACTTAGACTTGGATCCTATTTAATCAAAACAAGGATTGGGAGGGCTTATGAAAGGCGACAGCAAGGTTATTGAATACCTGAATCAGGTGCTTACTATTGAACTGACCTCGATCAACCAATATTTTCTGCATGCCCGCATGTACAAAAACTGGGGTTTCGAAGAACTCAACACCAAGTGCTACAAAAAATCCATCAAGGACATGAAGCAGGCCGATGAACTGATCGAGCGTGTCCTCTTCCTTGAAAGCCTGCCCAATCTGCAAAAACTGAACCGCCTGCGCATCGGTGAAAGCCCGGCAGAAATGCTGCAGTGCGACCTGGAACAGATTATCGAGCAGCTTGAACTGCTGCGCGAAGCCATCGCCTATTGTGAATCCGTCAAAGACTTCGTCAGCCGCGAGGTACTGGAAGAAATCACTGAGTACGAAGAAGCTCATCTGGACTGGATCGAAACCCAGCAGCACCTGATCGCCACGACGGGCATCGAAAACTACCTGCAATCCATGATGAGTGACGACTGAGGAGACGAACCATGAAAGGCAATCAACAGGTTATAGATAAACTGAACGAACTGCTGGCTGGTGAACTCGCTGCCATGGATCAGTACTTCGTCCACTCCCGCATGTATCAGGACTGGGGACTGAACAAACTGTATGTCCGTATCGATCACGAATTCGACGACGAAAAACAACACGCCGCCGATCTGATTGAACGCATCCTGTTCCTCGAAGGCACCCCTGATATGGTCACCCGAGCGCCGATTAACGTCGGTAAAGACGTTCCGGAGATGCTGCAAAGTGATCTGGATCTCGAATACAAGGTCGTCACCGACCTGCGCGAAGTGATGGCTTACTGCGAATCGGTACAAGACTACGTCACCCGCGATATTCTGCTGAAAATGCTGGATGACACCGAAGTGGATCATGCTTACTGGCTCGAAAAACAGCTTGGCCTGATCAATCGCATCGGTCTGCAGAACTACCTGCAGTCGCAAATGGGCAGTGACGTTCCGGCGGCCTGATGTGCTCTGGCAGGGTTACCTGCCCACCCCCGATGGCCCTGCGGTTACGACAACGCAGGGCTGTTTTTTTTCTGTCACCGTTCCCCTTTGGTGAGGGTACGGTACTCACAGTTTGGTTGATGGTGTGATAATGAGCGAAATAACCTTTTCCAACGATGAAAAAGTACGTATGGCGGCCAGGGTAAAGAAGTACTTCGTTGACGAGCTGCAGCAAGAAATTGGCAGTTTTGATGCCGAGTTTCTGATTGACTTTTTCGCCCGCGAGATTGGGCCGTACTACTACAATCGTGGCTTGAAAGATGCCCACCAACTGGCCAGTGAAAAAATGGACGAAGTCGGTTATCTGGTGCAGGAATTGGAGCAACCAGAAGGGTATTAGGGCTGGCAATCTATTGTCGTTGCAGTTCTCATGCAACAGCAATACGAGCTTGCCATACCTCGGCTCGGGTGCCGGTGGACTCCGCAAACGCTCTTGTACTTGACCGGTCAGCTGCCGATGACGGTTACCTGGCCACTTTCCCCATCAACCGCACTCGGCTAATCCCCCCATCCGGGAAGATATTGATCTTTACATGGGTCACTGGGCCTAAATCTTTTACTTCCACCTTGTAGCTGTGTTCCTGATTGGGCTGCATTTTCTGTTGCGGCAGCAGTTCTTGCCAGTACAAGCTCTGGGTTTCGATCTGGTCGTCGGTGCCGCCGGTGACACAGGCTGCCTGTATCGAACACTTGTCCGGGTAGTTGCCTTTGAAATGGTGGGTGTCGATCAGTATTTCTTCGATAGTGCCTGCGTGGCCCAACGCCAGAATCACCCAGTCGTTGCCCGGTGTACGACGACGGGCGGTTTCCCAACCATCGCCCATGTTGATGCCTTTGCCAGGCTGGATGAGGTTGCTCATATGGCCAAAGTGCTGGTTGTTACAGGCCAGCGCACGCCCACCATTCAGAGCGGCCACAAGGTCGACCTGTTCGTCGTCTGTAGACGGGTTGGACCAGTCTTTGTAAGGCACGCCGTAGACACGTAAACGGGCTACACCGCCGTCGGGGAAAATGTTCAGACGCAGGTGCGTCCAGGGCTGGTCGGTGTATCGATCGTCAATGGCGTGCAGGTGATGGCTGTCGCCCTGCAGGTTGACCGCTGGCAGAATATCGCTCCATTCGGTATCGGCCGTCGGGTTGCCGATGTCACCATTGGATGTGGTCGGACAGTAACAGGCTTGCAGCGAGGCGGATGGCGGGTAGTTGCCGGTGAAGAAACGGGTGTCGATATCCACCGCCTTGATCACACCGGTCACACCCAGACGAATAATCGCGTAGTCGTAACCGGCCTGGCGCTTGCGGCGTGATTCCCAGCCATCCATCCACTTGCCGTTGTCGTCGTAGACGCCTTCTTGCCACACCGGTGCTTCCGGGTTGAGCATGCGGTTGGCTTCGGCAAACCAGTCGTCGGTGACGTAGGTCACCTCGGTGCCCAGGCGACGGTTGGCCAGGTTGACGTATTGCTTGAGTTTTTCTGGAGTGAGTGTGGTGTTCATGCTTGGCTCTGTACGGAAGTCGGGTAGTGGTGTTCGTGCCAGTGCTTGGCGATATCCATGCGACGCGGGAACCAGACCTGCTGGTGGCCTGCGGCGTATTCAATAAAACGTTTCAGCGACGCCAGCCGCGCCGGGCGGCCAATCAGACGGCAGTGCAGGCCGATCGACAGCATCTTGGCTGCACCGTTGGCCCCTTCCTCGTAGAGCACATCGAAGGCGTCTTTCAGGTACTGATAAAACTGTTCGCCGCTGTTAAAGCCCTGTGGCGTAGCAAAACGCATATCGTTGGTGTCGAGGGTATAAGGGATGATCAGGTGCGGTTTTTCTGCCCCGGTTGAATCTTTGGGGCCATTGACCCAGTAGGGCAGATCGTCGTCGTAGCTGTCGGAGTCGTACAGGAAACCACCTTCTGCCATGACGATATCGCGGGTGTTGGGGCCGGTGCGACCGGTATACCAGCCCAGTGGCCGTTCGCCGGTAATGCCCTGGAGGATTTCGATGGCTTTGTTGAGGTGTTCGGTTTCCTCTTCCTTGCTCATGTACTGGTAGTCGATCCAACGGTAGCCGTGGCTGCAGATTTCATGACCGGCAGCGTGCATGGCCTTGATCAGTTCTGGATGGCGTTCCGCTGCCATGGCTACGGCAAAGATGGTGAGTGGAATATTGTGCTGTTCAAACAGTTTGAGAATACGCCACACACCGGCACGGCTGCCGTATTCATAAATGGATTCCATGCTCATATGGCGCACATTGGCGAGCGCCTGCGCCGCTGGCATCTCGGACAAGAAGGCTTCAGACTCCTGGTCGCCATGGAGGATGCAGCGTTCGCCGCCCTCTTCGTAGTTGAGCACAAACGAGATGGCGATACGGGCGTCACCAGGCCATTGCGGGTGTGGGGGTTGACCACCATAACCGATTAAATCGCGGGGATAATCCACAGACATTGTGTTCTCCAGTCGGACGGCTGCCGCGCTGCAGAGATCTGCCGGGCAGGAAGAATATGCGCGTATTCTTGAAAGTGCTGGCAGATTATCTTGTCCTTGGAATCCACTCAATAAAAAATCCTGACCGATTGGTCAAATCAGACATTTAGGCCCATCATCGAGTTAATGAGTCGGCTACAATGACGCATCCGATACTGCTTGTCGGGACTGTCTTCCGAATCTCTGGCTGCTGAATTCTTACTGCAGGAAACCTCTATGGAACCTTTTGTTGAACCGGCGCCGGGCTTCGTCACCCTCACGCCACAATCCTTGAGCCGGGAGGCCTTTGCGCCTTTTGGTGATGTGATCGAAACGGCAGGCCGTGACCATTTCTCCATCAACGATGGTTACGCTGATCGCTTCCATAACCTGGCGGATGTCGACCTGACCGAAGCGGATGGCAAGCCGCTGTTGAGTATTTTCCGCGCCCGTCCACGGCCCCGGCCACTGCAAGTGGACATGATGGAGCGTCACCCAATGTCGAGTCAGGCGTTTATTCCACTGTCGGATACGCCGTTTCTGGTGCTGGTGGCACCGGCGGGTGAAGCGCCGTCACCGGAGAGCCTGACGCTGTTTTGTACCAACGGCTGCCAGGGTGTGAACTTTGCCCGTGGGGTATGGCATTTCCCGCTGCTGGTGGAAAAAGTGGATCAGGAGTTTTTGGTTGTTGATCGCGGTGGCCCGGAGCAAAACTGTGACCTGCATTATTTTGCCGATGGCGTGCGCGGGGTGGTTGAGTAAGCAGCGCTTGCAGAATAGCAACGGCGGTGTCATCGCCGCAGGCGTATGACACTGCAATGGAACGTTGTGATGGAATGATGTGATGGAACGCCAGCCAGCCCCTTATCACCAACACCGATATTGGATCAAAAACCTGAAGGCCAGCCCGGAACAGATCCGTCAGGCTCTGCTGAAAATGCAGCGCACTGAGCCGGTCGGAAATAAAGAGTTTGAACAGTATTTGCAATACATGCGCTGATTCCGGCAACCATAACCGGAACAGTGGTCCGGACGAAGTCGGCACCGGTCGATCTGGCGAAGAATACGTGCCACTGTCCGAGCTGGTAGAGCAACTTAACGCACGTTTTGGTACCCACTTTACCGAGGCGGATCAGCTGTTTTTCGACCAGATTCAACAAGAAGCCATCGAAAACGCCGACTTGCGAGAAGCTGCTCAGGCCAATACTGAAGATGATTTTCGTTATGTGTTTGAAAAGACATTTGAAGGACTGATCATCGACCGCATGGATGACAACGAAGAAATATTTGGCCGCTTGATGGCTGATCCGGAGTTTCGTCAATTAGCCACCGATGATCTGATCAGCAAAATTTACCGGGCCTTGCGACGCAAGGGTAAGCAACACGCTGGACCAGCTTGATGGTGTACCGCGCTGAATTGGCAAGAAATTCCCTTCAACAGCACGTTGCCTGAATAAGCGCAGCGCCATCCAGGGGAGCTGATAACGGTGTACTACGCTTCGTTACTACACCCTGCTTGGCGGCTGTTTTGGTATTGAATCTGGCGTGCTGCCGTTGTCAGGTTTCTTCTTGCTGATATTCTTCCGCCCGATAGGCATAGGTGTTGTTGAAGCAGTAAATCATCCAGTCACCGGCGGATATCGGCGCGTATTTGGGTGTGTCACCGGCGGCGGCGCAGTTTGGTAAACAGCTGACGTCGGTATCAAAATCCGGTTCGACAAAAAACGGCATGGAGTAACGCTCGGCCCCCGATGGGTTGTAGACCCGGTGCGGGGTGGATTTATAACGGTCGTTACTCCAACGCGCCATCATATTGCCGATGTTGATCACGAAGGTGTTGGCTATCGGCGGGGCATCTATCCAGCGTCCGTTGACGTCTTGTACTTGCAGGCCGCCGATTTCGTCTTGCCACAAAATAGTGATGCAGCCGTAGTCGCTGTGGGCACCGGCTCCGATAGCGGCCTGTTTATCTGTTGTCGGACGTGACGGGTAGTGCAGGAAGCGCAGTACGCTGAGCGGGTGGTCGAATTTGTTATCGAAGAAAGTTTCGTCGATGCCGAGGGCCAGCGCCAGCGCGCTGAGGATTTTTTTGCCCAGTGCCAGCATGTCCCAGTAGTGGGTTTCCATGCGGCGCTGGAAGTCGGGTATGGCGGTAGGGTACTGATTGGGGCCGTAGAGCGGTCGTTCGGGGCCAATCAGCTCGTGATCTACGGGCAGGTTGAGGCCCATGTCGTAAGATTCTTTCCAGTCGCCGGGTTGGCTCGGGTCGAGTTGTTCGGCGGCGGTTTCACCATAACCCCGGTGGTTGGCGGAGAGCTGGATGTTGATTTTGAGCTTTTCTGCGGCGGGCAGGGCGAAAAAGTCTTGCGCCAGCTGACGCATGGCGGCGATACGTTCGCGGCTGATGGGGTGGCCCTGGATGTAAAAGAAGCCGCTGTGCTGGCAAGCGTGGTCGATGGCGTTGGCCACGCTGAGTTTGCCGGTCGGGTTGTCCTGGTACAGGGGCGCAATATCAATGAGCGGAATATTCATAAGTGGTAATCCAATAAAAAAACCCACCCGCCTCTCGTCAGGCGATAAGAGGTCGGGCGGGTAATACCAGCTAACCGAGCGGTATTCTTGGTGGTCATTCTCTATCTGTTATTTCGGAATGTCAGCCTGAATGCCTTCAACATACCAGTCCATTTTTTCCAGATCAGCGAACGTCAGCTTGGTGCCAGCCGGTACTTTCAGCTCGCCTTTGTTGTCCTTCAATGGGCCGGTGAAGGGGTAGACGCTGCCGTCCTTGATGCCTTCGATCAGCTCCTTGGCTTTGGTGACCACATCCGCCGGAATGCTTTTGTTAAAGCCGGGAATCACAATCGCACCTTCTTTCATGCCTTCCACGTGGGCGGAAGCCGTCCAGCTGCCATCCATCACCGCTTTGACGGTGTTGATGTAGTGCGGACCCCATTCGTCGACGACGGACAGCAGGTGGGCATTCGGGCCGAACGAGGACATGTCGGATGCCTGACCCACGGCGTAGGCTCCACGGCGTTCAGCCGCCTGCATGGCTGCCGGGCTGTCGGTGTGCTGCAGTATCACGTCGACACCCTGATCCATCATGGCGTTGGCGGCGTCGGCTTCTTTACCTGGATCAAACCAGCTGTTGACCCAGATGATTTTCAGTTCGGCTTTCGGGTTGTACTTGGTCAGTGCCAGTTGCACGGTATCGATATCGCGAATGACTTCCGGAATCGGGAACGAGGCGATGTAGCCGATTTTGTTGGACTTGGTCACCTGGGAGGCAACGTAACCGGCAATGTAGCGGCCTTCGTAGGTGGTGGAGACGTAGGTGCCCATATTGTCGGCCATCTTGTAGCCGGTGGCGTGTTCAAATTTTACTTTGGGGAATTGCTTGGCGACTTTCAGCGTCGGGTTCATAAAACCGAACGAGGTGGTGAAGATCAGGTCGTGACCGGTTTTGGCGAGGTTGCGGATAACGCGCTCGGCATCGGCACCTTCGGCGACGTTTTCAACGTAGGTGGTTTTGACCTTGTCACCAAAATACTTTTCAACCGACAGGCGGCCCTGATCGTGCTGGTAAGACCAGCCATGGTCGCCAATCGGGCCGACGTAAACGAAACCGACTTTGAGCGGGTCTGCGGCAAATGCTGCGGGAATAGCGAGGGCAGCCATCAGGGTTCCGGCGGCCAGACCGCTGATCAGCTTGTGAAATTGACGTCGTTTCATCCGTCCTTCTCCTGTTGCGGCAAGTGACATTGCCTGATTTTTTTAAAAAATTGACCGTTTGGACAGTATTTTCAATTAGCAAAATCCTGACCAAGTGGACGAGATTGCCAGGCTTTATTTAATTGCCTGATTTTATGGGCATTCGGGCGCTGTGTATGACGGTTAATTGTGAGGGAGGGGGACGTTTTGAGCCAGTGTCTTGGTCGTGGGTGCTTATGGTTGGTGCGCGGGTGCAGCAGGTGGGCACTTAAATGTCGCAGCCTGAAGAGTGCAGTTTGAGGTGTTGCAGTCTGAGATGTTGCAGTCTGAGATGTTGCTGCTGGCAAGGAATAACACGAAGAGAGTTGTGCGGGCACGGCGGCCCGCGCCCAGAAAGCCGGTTGTTACTTCAGTTTGATCGTAAAGTGCTTTTTGATCGGTTCGACAATTTTCCAGAAACCTTTGAAGTCGGCTTCAAAGATAAAGGCATCGCCAGGGCCAACTTCCACCGGTTCGCCGCCGTCCGGGGTGATGATCGCCTTGCCCTCGATCAGGTGAACAAATTCCCAGCCGGAGTATTCGGCGTAGTAGGTACCGGGTGTGGCTTCCCACCATCCGGCGATCATGGATCCGTCCGGGGCGGTGTATTCAATCCAGGTTTTCATGGTTGGATTGCCTTCGGCTTTGGTCCATCCAGCCAGATCGTCGGTAATGACGTCAACGGAGGGGGCGGGAATTTTGGTGATGGTCATGGGGTGTTCTCGTGTTGAAAAACGCTTCACTTTGGCTCTCACACAGAGCGTGGGAACCCGATATGTTGGTGCAGGAGGTGACTTGCCGCGCTGGGGTGCGGTATTGGTGCGGTATCGGGGTCACGTCTCCTCCTGCGCATTGGCCAGGGTTATTCGCCCGCCGCCCGCCGTATTTCTTCCGGCTTGGGTTCGTCGCTGAGGTAGGCTTCCAGCGAGTCGTCCAGGGCATACAACCAGGGGGTGTGGTGCGCCGGTGACGGCGTACCGGTTATAACGGAAGGGAAGGAGTAGTCGCGGAATTTCATGATGTCTTGCTTCTTGTGCTTCTTCCATTGCAGGAAAGTTTCGTTCACTGCCGGGATGTCGAAGCTGGGGTAATCGGTTTCGTCGATCAGTTCCTGAATGTAGGCCCCCTGGAACTCGTAGTTTTCCTTGTCGGTTACCAGCTTGAGTTCGTTCTCGCGCCACAACGCGCTGTGGGCTTTCATTGTTTCTTTCGAGGGCATGGGAATGCGCCCCATGATCAGGTCGCGGGCATACCAGGCTTGGGCATCAAACATGTTGAAGCTGTACCACTGGTCTTGCATGCCGAGGTAAAACAGCTTGGTGTTTTCTTCCCACGCTACGCCTTTGTACAGACCCAGTGGCCACAGGCGGTTGTTGGTTTTCAGGCGCAGGGCTTCTGGCAGGAAGGGGAAGGAGTGCAGGTAGCCGGTACAGAGGATAATGGCGTCGATTTTTTTGCTGCTGCCATCGGAGAAGAATACGGTATTGACGTCAACGTGGGTCATGGCCGGTTTTTCTTCCCAGTTGGCGGGCCATTTGTAGCCCATCGGCGCACTGCGGTAGCAGGAGGTAATCGAGCGGGCGCCGTATTTGTAACACTGGGAGCCAATATCCTCGGCGGAGTAGCTGGAGCCGACCACCAAAATGTCCTTGTCCTTGAATTCCAGTGCATCGCGGAAGTCGTGGGCGTGCAGGATGCGACCGCCAAAGCTGTCGAAGCCAGGATATTCCGGTACGTATGGGGTCGAAAAGTGACCGCTGGCGACCACCACGAAGTCAAAGTCTTCCTCATAAACTCGGTCTTCGTTGTGGTCGTGAACAGACACGGTGAAATTGTCGCTGGCTGCGTTGTATTCAATATGACGAACCGGAGAGTTAAAGCGGATGTACTTGCGCACGTCGGCTTTTTCGACCCGGCCCTTGATGTAATCCCACAGTACTTCCCGTGGCGGGTAGGAGGCGATGGCTTTGCCGAAGTGCTCGTCGAAACTGTAATCGGCAAATTCCAGCGCTTCTTTCGGGCCGTTGGACCACAGGTAGCGGTACATGGAGCTGGGCACTGGCTCGCCGTTTTTGTCCAGGCCGGTGCGCCAGGTGTAGTTCCACTGGCCACCCCAATCGGTTTGTTTCTCGAAACACACCAGTTCAGGAATGTCGGCCCCCTTGGCTTGGGCAGACTGGAAAGCTCGCAATTGGGCCAGACCACTGGGGCCAGCGCCAATAATCGCAACGCGTTGGGTCATGTGTTTTCTCCTGCTACAGAAAAATTATTGTGGGGAAAAATTTATGACGATTGATGCATCAGGGGTATTCCCCCGTGAGGGTAAGCAAAAGGGGATAGGTCGGGGGTAAGTGTCGGGTTGGGGAAGGCCGGAAATACGCACAAGCTGGTCAAGCCTGGCAACTTCCGTCACAGTGAGGGGACTCACAAACAGGCATTACACCAAGCCAGAGGAGGTACCTTGTATGAGTGACAAGATGAATGAAGCGGCATTACAGGCATTAAAAATCGCCTTTACCTATATGCCCAAGGCTATTGAAGTGACCAAATATGAATATGGCGATCGTTACCAGATCGTGCTGGATCAGGTTGCTGCTGTCAGAGAGGTGTTACTGGACAATGACGTCGACCCAGAAGAGGCGTACGGCGATATCAACCCCTCCACCACGCCCAATTCAACCTATTGAGCGCGCAAGGTGGATGGCCGGTTCAGCATGATACGTGGATTGGTTGCTGCTGAGTCGTTGTTGAGATTGCTGATCAGTCGTTGATGGCTAGTTAATGAGTAGTTGATGGATAGATGATGGATAGATGCCCGGACGCCCCGAGGGCGTCCTGACAGCAGAATATGAACAGCGGGTTCAGATTCCCAGCTTGTCGCGCATATCGTAATAAAACGCACCCATAGCGGTGTAGGGAATTCGCATCAAACGGCCGCCGGGGAAAGGGTATTGCGGCAGGCTGGCCATCACATCGAAACGTTCGGCTTGCCCTTGTATCGCGCTGGCGATCAGCTCTCCGGCCAGATGGGTGGACGTTACGCCATGGCCACTGTAGCCCTGGGCGTAATAGATATTGTCGCCAATACGGCCAAACTGCGGCAGACGCATCAGCGTCAGCAGGAAGTTGCCGGTCCAGGCGTAGTCTATTTTCACGTCTTTCAGCATCGGGAAGGTTTTCAGCATTTTGGGTCGAATCAACGCTTCAACCTTGTCTGGCTCCCGTGCGCCATAAGTGACACCGCCGCCGTAGATCAGGCGGCCGTCGCCACTGAGGCGGAAGTAATCCAGCAGATAGTTACAGTCTTCAACGCAGTGATCTTTGGGTAACAGCTGGTGCTGCAATTCCGGGCTGAGCGGTGCGGTGGTGATGACCTGGGTGCCACAGGGCATGGCTTTCTGTTGCAGTTTCGGCAGCAGCCCGGTGAGGTAGGCATTACCGGCAACCATTACAAAGTTGGCGGTGACCTGACCGTTGGCGGTTTTTACGACGGCCTTGGGGCCTTGCTGAATATCCACCACTGGCGAATCTTCGAAAATCTGACCACCCAAAGACTCAATGGCTGTGGCTTCGCCGAGTGCCAGGTTCAGCGGATGAATATGGCCGCCACTGTGATCCAGTAACGCGCCCTCATAACGCTCTGTACCCACGTATTCGCGCACCTGATGGGCGTCGAGCATGTCCAGCTGCTGGTGGCCGTGCTGTTCCCATAGGGCTTTTTTGGCTTCCAGTTCATGCAGCTGCTTCTGATTGCAGGCCGCGAAAATACCGCCGTCTTTCAGATCACATTGAATATGGTATTGATCCACCAGGCGGCGAATAATCCGGCCCCCTTCAAAGGCCATTTTACCCATGGCATTGGCGGTTTTCTGGCCGTAATGGCGTTCAATAAAATCCATGTCGCGGCTGTAACTGTGCACGATCTGGCCACCGTTACGGCCGGAGGCACCAAAACCAATGCGGCTGGCTTCCAGTACCACCACGGAGAACCCGCGCTCAGCCAGATGCAGTGCCGTCGACAGGCCAGTGTAGCCTGCACCGATCACGCACACATCCGCACTGATACTGCTGCTCAGCGACGGACGATCCGGCTGTTGGTTGGCCGAGGCAGCGTAGTATGAAGAAGGATAAATGGCTGTCATCGTTAGTCTCTCTGGGGGCGGAGTGCGGGGTTGGCCCGAATGCTCTCAAGATAGGGCGGCAGCCGTCTTGCCGCCATACCCACCGGGGGATATATCCCGACTTTTTCGCGGCTGATTGGATAGCGCCGCTGGTCAGCCGCGTGGCCATTAACAGGCTTAGGCAGCGTGGAACATTGGCCTCTCTGTCTGGGTTTGAATGGTTAGGCCGACGTTGGCAGAGTGACAGCAAAGGCTGGCAGCCTGGTCTGGATGCTTTGCGTAAGGTTTTATCAACGTAAGCTATGGTTCAGCTTTATTTATTGGCGGCTTGCTGCACGCTATAACAACGTAAAATCGAATAACAGGTCGAGGGTGCTATGAACGTGTTACTCAAGAATAGCCGTTTGGTGATGACGCAAGGACTGATCAATGGCGAATGGGTCGATGCCGACCAGAAAGCCACTCTGGTGGTTGATAACCCGGCAACAGGGGAAGAGCTGGTTCGTGTCGCCGATATGGGCGCGGCAGAAACCCGGCGGGCGATAACCGCTGCCCATGGTGCCTTTCCCGGCTGGTCTGCCACCAGTGCCAACCAGCGCAGTCTGATTCTGGAAACCTGGTACGACCTGATTATCAAGCATCAGGACGAACTGGCGCTGATCCTGACCGCAGAGCAAGGCAAGCCATTAGCCGAAGCCAAAGGCGAGATCGTCTATGGCGCTGCTTATATCAAATGGTTTGCTGAAGAAGCCAAGCGCGTCTACGGCGATGTTATCCCGGCGGCGCAAGCTGGCCGACGTAATATCGTGATCAAACAACCCATCGGTGTAGTGGCGGCTATTACGCCGTGGAATTTCCCCAGCGCCATGCTGGCGCGCAAAATTGCACCGGCCCTGGCAGCGGGTTGCACCATCGTTTGCAAACCGGCGGCAGAAACTCCGTTGTCGGCGCTGGCGCTGGGGCTGCTGGCCGAACAGGCCGGTGTACCGGCGGGTGTGATCAATATGGTTGTAGGCTCCGATGCCCCCGCCATTGGAAACGAACTGACCGGCAGCAAATGGGTGCGCAAGGTAACCTTTACCGGCTCGACACCCGTCGGTAAGTTGCTGATGAAACAATGCGCCGACACCGTCAAACGCACCTCAATGGAACTGGGCGGTAATGCACCGATCATTATTTTTGATGATGCCGATCTCGATCAGGCCATTAATGGCGCGCTGATTTCCAAATTCCGCAACTCTGGCCAAACCTGCATCTGTTCCAATCGCCTGTTAGTACAATCCGGCATTTACGATCGCTTTATCGAACGCTTGTCCGAGGCCGTAGGCGAATTCCGTCTCGGAAACGGTCAGGACGCCACGACGACCCATGGCCCACTGATTACCGACAAGGCGGCACTGGGGGTGGACGAAAAAGTGCAAGATGCCGTTGCACAAGGTGCCCGTATCGTCACCGGTGGCGCACCATCCGACCAGGGCAGCCGCTTCTATCAGCCTACTATTCTGGCCGATGCCACCCCGGATATGCGGGTGTTCCGCGAAGAAATCTTTGGCCCGGTAGCGCCCATCTTCAAGTTTGAAACCGACGCCGAAGCCATTGAACTGGCCAACAGCACCGAATACGGCCTGGCGGCGTACCTTTTTACCCAGAACCTCAGCCGTATCTGGAAGGTATCGGAAGCCATTGATTTCGGCATGGTCGGTGTTAATGAAACCGCTATCAGCTCCGAAGCGATCCCTTTTGGCGGCGTGAAAGAATCCGGCCAGGGCCGTGAAGGCTCGAAGTATGGTCTGGATGATTATCTGGAAACCAAACTGATCTGCCTGGGCGGACTGTGATTGGCTGAAACAAACGTCGTCAGAAACTCAGCCCGGATGTCATTCAGGTAACCGGGGCGCAAAACAACAAACGGGTGAGTCTCGGGACTCACCCCTACGAATCAGCCCGCCAAACCGGGTAAACAGAACATCGAGGTTGCTATGTCTCACATGATTTATCCCACCACCAACTTCGCTGCCACCGAAACGATGAACATCGCTCGTGGTGACGGTATCTACGTGTACGACAACCACGGCAAACAGTATCTCGAAGGGATGTCCGGGCTGTGGTGTGCATCGCTGGGTTATAACAATGCCGAACTGATCGAAGCGGCCACTCGGCAGATGGAAACCTTGTCTTTCGCCCATATGTTCAGCGGCAAAACCCACGATGTCGGCATGCAGCTGGCGGATACATTGACCGCCATGGTGCCGGTTGACGACGCCCGTGTCTTTTTCGGCAGCTCGGGTTCCGACGCCAACGACACCCAGATCAAACTGCTGCGTTACTACTTTGCCGCCATCGGCAAGCCGGAAAAACGCAAAATAATCGCCCGTGAGCGTTCCTACCATGGAGTAACCGTGGCAGCAGCCTGCCTGACCGGGTTGCCTATCAACCAGGCCAACTTTGACCTGCCCATCGATGCGCTCGGAATTCTGCGCACCGATGCCCCGCACTACCTGCGTGGTAAACAGGATGGCGAAAGCGAAAGCCAGTTCGTGGATCGTATTACCGCCAATCTGGAAGCCCTGATCCTGAGTGAAGGCCCGGAAACCATCGCCGCCTTTATCGCCGAGCCGATTACCGGCGCGTCCGGCGTGATCGTACCGCCCGCTGATTACTACGAAAAAGTACAGGCCATCCTGAACAAATACGACATCCTGTTCTGGGCCGACGAAGTCATCACCGGCTTTGGCCGTACCGGCAATGACTTTGGCTCCACCACCATGGGCATCAAGCCCGACATGATGAGCTTCGCCAAACAACTGTCGTCTGCCTATGTGCCGATTTCAGCCTCGGTGATTCGTGGCGATATGTACGCAGCCATGATTGATCCTTGCAGCAAGCTGGGTGTCTTTGGCCATGGCTACACCTACTCGGCGCACCCGCTGGCTTGTGCCGTGGCATTAAAAACACTGGAAATCTATGAACGCGACAACGTCTTTGCCAAAGCCGCAGCAACCGGCACCTACCTGCAAACCCGGCTGCGTGAATTCAACGATCACCCGTTAGTGGGCGAAGTGCGTGGTACCGGCATGATAGCGGCCATTGAACTGGTGGCGAACAAGGAAACCGGCGAAGCGTTCAAGGATGGCAAGGTCGGTTATTTCGCCGCTAACGCCTGTCAGGAACACGGCTTGATCAGCCGCCCGGTGGCCGGTTCATCACTGGCGCTGTGTCCACCGCTGATCACTACCGCAACCCAGATCGACGAAATCATCGAGAAAATGGGCAAGGCGCTGGACGACACCCTGGCCTTCGTGCAACAGCAAGACTAAATGATTCACCGGGTGCGACCCGCACCCGGCACCCCCGCTTCAATTTAGATGAAGCCTTTGCCTCCGCTTGCGGAGGCTTTTTTGTGGCTGGGGATTTAACGGGCCTGTAGAAAAACCTGTTTCTAACCCGCTTTTCCCACCAACAGTTCGTTTCCTGTTATTTATTTTCGATTGCCGGTTTTTATCAGCCATCATTTGTTTATTCTGTGTTTCCGGCCTTTTCAGGCTTTGGCTGTCTGTAAGCCAGGTATCGTGCTGCTTTCAGTGCCTGTTCTAAGGCTGTATTGACTCTGTTTTACTGGATTAGATGCCCGTATTTTGGGAGTGTTCATTTTTCTGTGCCCCCAACATTTGATTGTTAGCTGCCACCTATTAGTAATGGTAGCGACACGAGATAACAATAATTGCCGTATCATCCACGGCGTATACTAAACGATTGGTATCATCTATTCTGCGAGACCAGAAGCCTGAAAGGTTTTCTTTAAGGGCTTCCGGTTTTCCAATTCCATCAAACGGAGAACGCTGAACATCGGTAATCAATGTATTGATGCGTTTCAAGGTTTTCTTGTCTTGAGTCTGCCAATAAACGTAACTATTCCAGGCTTCATCAGTCCATGATAATAACCTGTTACTCATCAATAAGATCTCGCTGAGTCGTTTTACCCGTTTTAAACTGCGTAATTGAACGATTTAAGTGTTCGGCGTTTGCTGGTGAGCGAAGTAAATGTACAGTTTCCATAAGGCTGTTGTAGTAATCCAATGACATTACAACAGCATCTTCAGAGTCACGACGAGTGATTACAGTAGTATCCGCATCGTTAATAACATTGTCCAAGACGGCTTTTAGACCATTTCGGGCTTCAGTAAAAGAGACAATTCTCATTTTGTACCTCACTTGTACAGGATATAGCACAAGTCTAGCTTAAAGATAAATACATGTACAGAATGTTGTGCATAACTTCGTCGTGGCAGTTAACGCCCTCAGTACGCGCGGCTTTGTAAAGATCCAGCTTTTCAGAAACGAGGTAGTGCAGGGCGTGGCTGTCGGCGTAGTTGCCGGACGCCATGAAGCACCAGCAACAGCACCGCCAGCCAGATAGGGACATACATCCACAGGTCCTCTGCGACAAAAGGCTCACCCAGTAGCAGGGCCACCGCAAACAGCAACAGCGGCTCGACATACCCCAACATACCAAACAACGCAAACGGCAACCGTTGTCCGGCGGCGAGATAACAAAACAGCGCCGTACTGCTGAGTAGACCAAGCCCGATCAGTACCGGCCAGGATAACGCCCCCCGCGCCACAAAAAAATCGGCATTAAAGTCCCACATAAACAATATGATCAAGGCCGGGGGCAGCATCACCAGATGCTCGATAAAAATACCACTCAACCCTTTTAGGGCCAGCCGTTTCCGGAGCATGAAATAGGGTGGACAACCCAGCATTACAATCAGGGATACCGGTGAAAAGTGGCCATGCAGAACCAATCCGGCCAATACCCCGATCAGCGCCAGGAACACCGCCACCACTTGTAACGGACGGATGGTTTCGCGATACCAGAAGCGCCCGATCACCACCATCAGCAACGGCAGCAGAAAATACCCCATCGCCAGCGCCTGACCTTCACCGTTCATCGGTGCCCAGCCAAACAACATGAGTTGCAACGCTATCAGGCCACTGCAGATCAGGGTGAGGCCGGCATTGGCAGGGCGGCCAAGCAGACGACGGATATCAGCCCAGACCAGCAGACTGCTGCGGCTAAACAGCACTAGCAAAGCAAAGATCAGCAGTGAAAAAATGATCCGCCAGCCGAAGACCGACGGCCCATCCAGAGGCGATAACAACACACTGTAATATGACAGCAGACCAAACAACACCGAGGCGGCAATGGACAGCAAAACGCCTGCAAATACCATAAAACTCCCATGCCCACTGTCGGCAGAGGGCGTATCAGACGTTAATCATTTATTGTTCAGCGCGTTATCGATGCGCTGCATAAGATTGGCGGTGTCGGTGACTTCACCAAATTCGTAGGCCATCGCCGTCAGGGCAATGCGTTGTACCTCGTCTGCCGATACCTCACCAAAGCCCATATCCAGATAAGGCATGGCTGCATTGGCATCGCTTAACGCAATCATCCGGTATTCGCGGTGTACGCCATCGCGCATGGTGGTTTCACAGCAGACATTGGTCACGGTGCCGCAGACAATCAGGGTGTCGATGTCTTTCATCCGCAGGATTATGTCCAGATCGGTATTATGGAAGCCGCTGTAAAACAACTTGTCGACAACAATGTCGCCGTCTTGTGGTTGCAGCTCATCGATCACTTCAATGGCCGGATTGGAGCGCGCAAACTGGGCATCGGCATCCGGGTACAGATCGCGGAAACGTCCGGTATCGGAACCATCACCCCACACCACATGGCGCAAATAAATCACCGGCATGGCCGCGGCACGCATCTGTTCGGACAGGCGTTTGATGGGCGCAATAAGGGCCCGACTTGACGGCACAAGCAAGGCACCGTCTTACTCGCAAAAAATCTTTTGCATATCGGCAATAATCAACGCCGTACGCCGGGGGTTAATGGCCCATTCAACTTTTTTCAACATGGTTCGCTGACCTCTTTCTATGTTACTGAAGACGGGTATCAGGTATCGCAGCCATGTTTACCACGACGGCGATGGCTACCATGACATGAAAACGAACCGGGTTGGCACCCGTATTGGCACCAAGGGCGTAATAACTGTCATCTCTGGATTCACACAATAATCACAACCGCTGAACGCTCGCAGGGCATCACACCGGACAACCCTGCGGATGTTGGTCAACTCAGTGTTTGATCATCACATGACGCACGGTGGTGTAGTCTTCCAGGCCGTACATCGACATGTCCTTGCCATATCCCGACATCTTCATACCGCCGTGGGGCATTTCGCTGGTGAGCATAAAGTGGGTGTTGACCCAGGTGCAGCCGTATTGCAAGCGGGCACTGAGGCGGGCGGCGCGGCCGGTATCGGCGGTCCAGAGGGAAGAGGCGAGGCCATAGTCGGAATCGTTGGCCCAGGCCAGAGCCTGGGCTTCGGTGTCGAATTCGGTGATGGAGACGACTGGGCCAAAGACTTCACGGCGGACAATTTCGTCGTCTTGTTTGGCGCCAACAATCAAGGTCGGTTCGTAGAAATAGCCTGCGCGATCGGCGATCTTGCCACCGGTGGCGATGGTGATATGAGGTTGTTCGCGGGCGCGGTCCACAAATCCGGCCACCCGTTCAAGATGGGCCTGGGAAACCAGCGGCCCCATTTCTGTGCCGTCTTCGTACTGGCTGCCGATTTTGATGGTGGAGACGGCGGCGGCCAGTTTATCGACCAGTTGCTGGTACACGCCTTTCTGGGCGTAGATGCGACAGGCGGCGGTGCAGTCTTGTCCGGCGTTGTAGTAGCCGAACGCCCGTAAGCCTTCGACGGCGTCGTCGATATCGGCGTCGTCAAAAATCAGCACCGGTGCCTTGCCGCCCAGTTCCATATGGGTGCGTTTCATATCTTCGGTGCTGGATTGCACGATTTTCTGGCCGGTGGCGATCGAGCCGGTCAGCGACACCATGCGCACCTCTGGATGGGTGGTCAGGGTAGCGCCGACGCTGGCGCCGCCGCCAAAGACGGTATTGACGACGCCAGCCGGGAAAATCTCCTGCATGATTTCGCCCAACTTGAGGGTGGTAAGTGGCGTTAGTTCCGACGGTTTGATCACAACACAGTTACCGGCAGCCAGAGCGGGAGCGAGTTTCCATGAGGCCATCATCAAGGGGTAGTTCCAGGGCGCGATGGAAGCCACGACGCCAAGTGGATCGCGGCGAATCATGGAGGTGAAACCGGGCAGGTATTCCGCTGCTGCGGAACCACTGAGACAACGTGAGGCTCCGGCAAAAAAGCGGAAGACATCGGCAACGGCCGGAATTTCGTCGGCCTGCATGGCGGAGAAGGGTTTGCCGGTGTCGTTACATTCGAGACGGGCGAACTCTTCGCTCATGGCTTCAATACGATCGGCCAATTGCAGCAGCAGGTAGGCGCGGTCTTTGGGCGCTTGCTGGCTCCAGCTGTCGAAGGCGTTATCAGCGGCACTGACGGCGGTGTTGACCTGAGCGGCGGTGGCTTCGGCAATCAGGCACAGTACCTCGCCAGTGGCAGGATTAAATACTTCCAGTTGCTTGCCTTCGCCAGCAACCAGTTCCCCGTTAATCAGCATTTTATTGAGCATGGTATTAGGCCTCTTTGTTCAGACGATAGGTCGGACGGGTGTCAGATAATGTGTATGGATCAGCGGTCATGGAATATTGCCTCGTTATTTGCCGCTACCGGCAACGTCATCGCCACCTCGGGTGAGGAGGTAAGCCAGAAAAACCGGCACCATGGTGGCGAGCATCACCATCAGCGCAACCACGTTGGTGACCGGCACATCCCGTGGTCGGGTCAGCTGGTTCAATAGCCAGATTGGCAGCGGTTTTTCGTGACCGGCGGTGAAGGTGGTGACAATCAGTTCATCAAACGACAGCGCAAACGCCAGCATGCCACCGGCGAGCATGGCGCTGCCCAGATTGGGCAACACGATGTAGCGAAAGGTCTGCCAGCCATCGGCACCCAGATCCATCGAGGCTTCGATCAGGCTGCCGGAGGTGCGGCGAAAGCGGGCGACGACGTTGTTGTAAACAATCACCACACAGAAAGTGGCATGGCCAATCACTATGGTGAGGATGCCAGGCTGGATATCCATGGCCTGGAATGCCTGCAACAGTGCCAGACCGGTGATAATACCGGGCAGGGCAATCGGCAGAATTAGCATCAGGGTGATGCTGTCTTTGCCGAAGAACGAACGGCGATACATGGCTGCCGCCGCCAGCGTGCCCAGCACCATGGCAATAGCGGTGGCAAGGCTGGCAATTTTCAGCGACAGGCCAATCGATTCAAGGACATCAGCACGTCCAAACGCAACACTGAACCAGTGCAGGGTAAAACCCTTGGGTGGAAAGCTGAACGCCGACTCTTCGGTGTTAAAGGCGTACAGGGCAATAATGACAATGGGGAAATGCAGGAACACCAGACCACCCCAGGCCGCTGTTTTCAGCCACAAACCGGCGTGTTGATCAGAGTGCATCAAAAGCCCCCAGACGTTTCACAATCGACAGATAAACCGCAATCAACACAATCGGCACCAGCGTAAACGCAGCAGCCATCGGCATATTGCCAATCGATCCTTGTTGTACGTACACCATACTGCCGAGGAACAAACCCGGCGGCCCTACCAGCTGCGGCACAATGTAATCCCCCAGCGTCAGCGAAAAGGTAAAGATGGAACCGGCGGCAATACCCGGCACCGACAACGGCAGAATCACGTGGCGGAAGGTTTTGAACGGCGTAGCGCCAAGGTCGGAAGAAGCCTGCAACAACGACGGCGGCAAGCGCTCCAGTGATGCCTGAATGGGCAGAATCATGAACGGCAGCCAGATGTAAGTGAACACAAAAAAACGCCCGAGGCTGGAAGTCGATAGCGTACTTCCCCCCAGGCCGGGAAGCGCCAGCAGTGCATCGAGTAGCGGCGTCAGCCCGAGCAGATGAATAAACCACTGCGACACACCCTCCTGCGCCAGCAGCAGCGTCCAGGCATAAGCCTTGACGATGTAACTGGTCCACATCGGTAACATCACGCCGAGATAGAAAAAGGCCTTGGTGCGACCACTGGCGTAGCGCGCCATGTAATAAGCCACCGGGAACGCCAGTACGGCACTGAACGCGGAGACCGCCAGCGCCATCAGCAGGGTACGCAGGATGATGTCGAAATTGGCAGGATCAAACAGCCGGGCATAGTTTTCCAGCGTCAGGGTATGACTCACTAGCATGGTGAAGTCGTCGAAGGTGTACAGCCCTTGCCATAACAGCGCCAGCAGCGAGGCAATATACACCGAGCCAAACCACAGCAGCGGCGGTAGCAGCAGCAAGGCCAGCAGCAGATTGGGGCGACGATAAAGCCGATCTGCGGCCTGATACAGCAGCCCGGATGGAGGGGTAAAAACCGGGCTGTTATCAGCCGCAGACAGTGACGATTTTGAAGTCATATCAGGCACTCGCTTCGTCCCGCAAAGACACCATGGCCTGGCTGCTCCAGCTGACCTGTACCAACTGCCCTGGCAGCAGTGCGGTGTGGCTCGACAACAGACTGTTGGCCTCGGAGGCGGCAACGCTGACACCGGGTTCCAGCTCCACTTCAAAGCGGGTGTTCGAGCCCTGATACTGCACGTCTTTAATCACACCGGGCAGGGTGATGACATCCGCTGGGGTCGTGCTTGATGAGCGAGCGGAGCCGGTGTGTATGCCATTGGCGTCGAGCGAAATGTATTCCGGGCGAATCGCCAGTGCCGCAGACTTCCCCGACAAACGCTGCGCCAGTGCACCTTGCAAGACATTGGAAGAACCCACAAACCCGGCAACAAATGCCGTTTGCGGCTGGTTGTACAAATTGCGCGGTGAATCCAGTTGTTCAATCCGGCCCTGGTTAAACACCGCCACGCGATCCGACATCGACAGCGCTTCGGTCTGGTCGTGGGTTACAAATACAAAGGTAATACCCAGCTGGCGTTGCAGCCGTTTCAGCTCTCCCTGCATTTGCTCACGTAATTTCAGATCCAGCGCCCCCAGTGGTTCGTCCAGCAACAGCACTTTGGGCCGATTGACCAGTGCCCGGGCCAGTGCAATCCGCTGGCGCTGGCCACCGGACAACTGTGAGGGTTTGCGCTGGCCATGCTGCCCCAACGCCACCATATCCAGCGCTTCGGCGGCGCGATGCTGGCGCTCTTTTTTGTTGACGCCCTTGACCATCAGCCCATAGGCGATGTTGTCGAGCACGTTCATATGAGGGAACAGGGCGTAGTCCTGAAAGACGGTATTGACGTTACGCTGGTAGGGCGGCAACCCGGTGGCATCGCGGCCATGAATGATGACATGGCCATCGTCCGGTTGCTCGAACCCGGCAATCAGCCGCAGGCAGGTGGTTTTGCCGGAACCCGAAGGCCCCAGCATGGAAAAAAACTCACCTTCGGCGATTTTCAGCGAGACCCGGTCGACCGCCCGGACATCGCCGAAGCAGCGGCTGGTTTGGTAAAACTCAACAGCGGTATTCATAAAATATATCGTGTCCTGTGAAAGCATTGCCGGGCCAGCAGGCCCGGCAGTCAACCGGTACTCGTACTTTTTTCGTACTTAACTCGTACTTGGCGGAATCAGCGGCCGCCCATAATGGCGATGTAATCCCGAGTCCAGCGGCTGTAGGAAACACAGCTGCCCTGGCTGCTGCAGTTGGAGGTCGGGGTCTTCCAGAAAAACACCTGGTCGAAGTTGTCCATCCCATTGGTCTTACAGCCCTCGGCACCCAACAGCTCATTGCCATCACAGGCGGCGGGCACCGCCGGAACCGAACCAAACCAGGACGCCAGGTCGCCTTGCAACTTGGGCGTGATTGACCAATTGAGCCACTCGTAAGCACAGTTCGGATGCGCGGCATCCGTGGCCAACATGGTGGTGTCGGCCCAACCCGTCACCCCTTCTTGCGGGAACGCAGTGGCAATCGGGGCACCTTCCGACATCAGGATATTGGCCATAAAAGGCCAGCTGCTGGAGGCCACCACGCCTTCGTTTTTGAAATCACTCATCTGCACGTTGTAGTCGTGCCAGTAGCGATGAATCAGGCTGTGTTGCGCACGTAATACCTCCAGTACGGCGTTGTACTGGGTTTCATTCAGTTCGTACGGATCCTTGATGCCCAGTTCCGGGCGGGCAGACTTCAGGTACAGCGCGGCATCGGCCAGATAGATGGCACCGTCATAGGCCTGCACCCGACCCTTGTTGGACTGGCCATCTGGCAAGGTTGTGGCTTCAAACACCACGCTCCAGCTGTCCGGTGCCTGTTTGAACACGTCGGTGTTGTACATCATCAGGTTGGGACCCCACTGGAAGGGCACGCCGTAGTGTTTGCCATCAAGGGTAAACCAGGGCGCGTTTTGCAGACGTGGATCGATGCTGTTCCAGGCCTTGATCTTGCTGGTGTCGACCGGTTGCACCCGCTTGCCGTAAATCAGTCGTAACGAGGCATCACCGGATGCTGTAACCAGGTCGTAGCCGCCCTTGGACATCAGGCTGACCATCTCGTCCGAAGTCGCTGCGGTTTTGACATTGACGGAACAACCGCTGGACTGCTCAAAGCCGCTGACCCAGTCATAGGCGGGGTCGGTATCGCCGCGTTCAATGTAGCCGGGCCAGGCGATAATATCGACGCGGCCTTCTCCCTGGGGGCCAGCCAGCGCAGTCAGTGCGCTGGCAGCCAACAAGGTGCTGAGTATCAGATGACGTGTTGCCATGGGGTTTTCCTCTGCCTGAACGTATGGAAGGCTTGCGCCGGTTTAACGTCGTGTCCCGAGCGCCGCTACGGATGGCGGAAGCTGTGGAACGGGATGCAACGAGGGCTTCAGGCTAAAGCGAGGGGTTTGTCTGGCTCCAATTGTTAATTAAGAAAGAAGCCTTCTAAAAAAACGATAGCCAAGAAAAAATTAGCGGTGGTATATCCAAAACAGATTGTTAATACTGGCGTAAGCCCCGGTATTTACTGGAAAACCCTTGTCTGGTGTGGGTGACGGACGAGTGTTGGCCACCGCCATCAGGGTCAAGCAGTCGTCGCCGGTGTGAGTGACATTGCTAACAATGAAGACATGTACTACGTCACCATGACCCCCTTGGACAACCCCTCGCGGAGCACCTGTTTTGCCATGATGAGCCTGCGCCAGATTCGATACTTTATTGCCATTGCCGAAACCGGGTCGGTATCGGCGGCGGCGCAGGCGGTGCCGATTTCGCAGTCGACCCTCACCACCGCCATCAAACAGCTGGAAGATGACCTCGGCGTCACCCTGTTCAGTCGGCACGCCAAGGGCATGGAACTGACGCACCAGGGCCATCAGTTTTTGCGTCAGGCACATCTGGTGCTGGCATCGGTAGACAACGCCCGTCGCAGCCTGCAACAAAGCACCGATGAAGTGGCTGGCGAGCTGACCGTCGGCGTGACCAGTCTGGTGGCCGGATATTATCTGGCTGATCTGCTGGCGCGCTTCCAGCGCATTTATCACCGCGTCAAATTACGGGTGGTTGAAGATGACCGGGACTATATCGAGCATCTGTTAGTCAGTGGTGAGATCGATGTCGGGGTGTTGATCCTGTCGAATCTCAAATACCTCAGCGCCCTGAATACCGAAGTACTGACCTTTTCCCATTACCGTCTCTGGTTGCCGCCCGATCACGAACTGCTGCAGCTCGACAGTATCGGCTTCAAGGATTTGCTGCATGAACCGCTGATTCTGCTTAACGTCGATGAAATGGAACAACGCATTCGTAACCTCTGGGCACCGGCCGCCAGCAAGCCCACCGTCAGCCTGCGCAGTGCCTCGGTGGAAGCGGTGCGCAGCCTGGTATCGGCAGGCATGGGAGTGGCGCTGATGCCGGATATGACCTACCGGCCATGGTCGGTCGAAGGCGATACCGTCGAGGCTCGTCGTATCACCGAAGTATCGGAAACCCTCGATATCGGTCTGGCCTGGCGTCGTGGCGGTGCTCGCAATCCGCTGATTGACCTGTTCCTGCCAGTGGCTCGGGAATCCCTGCCAGTACGCCATAACCACGCCAACAGCTGACGATCTGCCCAAGAGAGAAAACCCATGAATGCCAATAAGCTGCCGACGAACATACTGATACAGGGCCAGCGTATGGCCGGAGACGGAGAGGCTGAAGCCGTCATCAACCCGCGTACGGGGGAGTTATTGATCAGCTTGCCGCAGGCATCCGCCGAGCAGGTTGATGCTGCCGTAGCCGCTGCTCGTCAGGCCGCCAGAGTATGGAAACAAACCAGCCCCGGCGAACGGGCGGCGATGCTGCTGGCCATCGCTGCCGGTATCGATGCCCGCGCTATGGAACTGGCACAGCTGGAAGCACTGAATTGCGGCAAACCCTTGCATCAAGTGGTCGAGGACGACGTACTGGCCACTGCCGATGTGTTCCGCTTTTTTGCTGCGGCGGTGCGTTGCCAGACTGCCCCGGCCGCAGGGGAATACTTACCCGGCCACACCAGCATGATTCGCCGCGACCCCATTGGCGTGGTGGCCGCCATTGCCCCCTGGAATTACCCGCTGATGATGGCCGCCTGGAAAATTGCCCCGGTAATCGCCGCCGGCAACACCATGGTGTTCAAACCGTCGGAACAAACGCCACTGACGGCGCTGGTATTGGCCGATATTCTTGACGCGGTATTGCCGCCTGGAGTCGTCAACATAGTGCTGGGCCGAGGCGACAGCGTGGGCAGCCAGCTGATCAACCATCGTCATGTTCGAATGGTGTCACTGACCGGGGATATTTCTACCGGACAAAAAGTTTTGCAGGCAGCGCGGCGCTCGATCAAACGCACTCATCTGGAACTGGGCGGCAAAGCCCCGGTGATTGTGCTGGCAGATGCCAACCTCGATGCCGTGGTCGAAGGGGTGGGTCGTTACGGCTACTACAACGCTGGGCAAGACTGCACCGCCGCTTGCCACATCTACGCGGATGCCAGTATTTACCAGCCGCTGATCGAAGCACTGGCGAAGAAAGTCTCCTCGCTGACCTTTAACCAGGCTGACGACCGTTGTAATGATCTCGGCCCGCTGATCAGCCAGCGCCAACGCAACAGCGTCGCCAGCTTTGTCGAACGGGCGCTCGAACAGCCTCATATCCAGTTGCTGGCAGGTGGGCAGATACCCGCAGGGCCTGGCTTTTATTACCAGCCTACCTTGCTGGCCGGTGCCCGCCACGACGATGAAATTGTGCGCCGCGAAGTCTTCGGCCCGGTGGTCTCCGTTACCTCTTGCCCAACTGCGCAACAAGCCATCGACTGGGCCAACGACTCCGAATACGCCCTGGCTTCATCGGTCTGGTCTGGACATATCGGCCGTGCCATGGCCACCGCCAGCCAGCTCGAATACGGCACCACCTGGATCAACAACCACTTCATGCTTCCCAGCGAAATGCCCCACGGCGGCCTGAAAAGCTCCGGTTACGGCAAAGACCTCTCCGCCAGCGCACTGGAAGAGTTTTCCGTCGCACGACACATCATGCTGAGCCATCGGTAACCGTTATCAGGCTTGCTTGGTTTGACTCAGGGTTACCTGTTTTTCATCTTTTTGGACTGGGTTGTGGTTTTTATGTGAATTCAGGTTTTTCGCGCATGCCCTCTAACACTACTGATGTTTATGCAGGAGTGAATTTATTTCCGAACACCGCATCTGCGGCAAGACGGACAGGGACGTAACACCGCATCTGCGGCAAGACGGACAGGGATGTAACACCACGTCTGCGGCAAGACGGACAGGGACGTAACACCACGTCTGCGGCAAGACGGACAGGGACGTACCACCACGTCTGCGGCAAGACGGACAGGGACGTACCACCACATCTGCGGCAAGACGGACAGGGACGTACCACCACATCTGCGGCAAGACGGACAGGGACGTAACACCGCATCTGCGGCAAGACGGACAGGGACGGAGCCCGTCCCTACGGCGGCGGATCAGTTTGTTTTTGCTGCCAGCCTGTTCGCGGCTTGCTGATGGCTGTTGCGCAGTGCACCAATATCAACTCCTGCTACTTCGCCTTTTTCCACTTTCCAGTGTCCGGCCACCATCACGTAGTCGGCTTGGTGGGCTCCGCATAACAGCAGGGCGGCGAGTGGGTCGTGGCTGCCGGAGAAGCGCAGTTCGTCGAGGTTGAACAAAGCCAGGTCGGCTTGTTTGCCAACGGCGAGGGTGCCGATGTCGTCGCGGCCGAGTACACGGGCGGAGCCCTGGGTTGCCCAGCGCAGGGCGTCCTGGTGGGTGACGCTGGAGGAGCCGTATTTGAGCCGTTGCAGGTACATGGCCTGACGCGTTTCCTGAATCAGATTCGAGCAGTCGTTAGAGGCGGAGCCGTCAACTCCGATCCCTACCGGGCTGCCAGCGGCTTCGAGGTCTTTGACCGGGCAGATACCGGAGGCCAGCATCATGTTGGAAGTTGGGCAGTGGCAGATGCCCACACCGGCGGCACCCAGACGGAGGATTTCATTGGCGTCGAAGTGGATGCCGTGGGCCAGCCAAGTGCGGTTGTGCAGCCAGTTGACGCTGTCGAGGTAATCCACGGTGCGCAGGCCAAACATTTTTTGGCAGAAGGCTTCTTCGTCGAGGGTTTCTGCCAGATGGGTGTGCAGTCGTACCTGATGTTTGGCGGCCAATTCGGCGCTGGCAAGCATGATGTCGCGGGTGACCGAAAACGGCGAGCAGGGGGCCAATGCCACTTGCACCATGGAGCCTTCGGAGGCGTCGTGGTAACGGCTGATCAGACGTTCGCTGTCGGCCAGAATGGTCGCTTCGCTTTGTACTACATGCTGTGGTGGCAAGCCGCCGTCGTCCTGGCCGAGGCTCATGGAGCCACGGGTCAGTGTGACTCGCAAGCCAACTTCCCTGGCGGCATCGGCTTGTATATCAATAGCGTCGGTGAGGGTTTGCGGGAACAGATAATGGTGGTCGGCGGCGGCGGTGCAACCGGACAACAGCAGCTCGGTCAGGGCCAGTCGGGTGGCCTGATGGAGCATGTCGGGTTCGAGCCCGGCCCATACCGGATACAGGGTTTGCAGCCAGGGGAACAGTTCCTTGTTGAGCGCGGCTGGCAGGGCACGGGTAAGGGTCTGGTAAAAGTGGTGATGGGTGTTGATCAGGCCCGGAATCAGCACATGGCGGCTGGCGTCGAATTGCTGGTCAAAGTGGATGGGCTGTTGCCCGGCCGCCACGACTTCGACGATTTTGCCGGACTGGATCACCAGTCCGCCACGGGCGTCTTCGTCAGCGTTGGTATGAATCGCCAGCGGGTTGGCGATCCACAGTCTTGCGCTTGCAGTGATGCTGTTCATGGTCATATTAACTTTTTGCGTAGAAGGCTTTGCCGAGGGACATCGGCGCGACAAGGCGGCTGCGGCTCTGGTTGCTGGACAGAATCACCAGCACCACCACCGTGGCCAGATATGGCAGAATCGCCAGCAGGTTGGGGGATACGGCAAAACCGAGCCCCTGAAAAACCAGATGCAGAATGCTGGCAAGGCCAAACAGCCAGGCTCCCAGTAACACCCGTTCGGCTTTCCAGCTGGCGAACACCACCAGTGCCAGCGCAATCCAGCCGCGTCCGGCGCTCATGTTTTCTGCCCACAGCGGGGTGTAGGCCAGTGACAGATAGCTGCCCGCCAGACCGGCCATGGCACCACCAAACATAATGGCCAGATAACGGGTCTTGAGCACCGGCAGGCCAATGGCGTTGGCGGAGTGGGGGTTTTCACCCACGGCTTTTAAAATCAGGCCAGGGCGGGAATATTTGATAAACCAGTAGACACCACCAAACAGCACAAACGACAGATAGACAATCAGATCCTGACCAAAAATCATGCGGCCAATCAGTGGCAGATCGGTCAGTAGCGGAATAAAAATTGGATCGAGGCCTTCGATCGGCTTGCCAACAAAATCCGCACCGATAAAGGCCGACAGACCGGTGCCGAAAATGGTTAATGCCAAGCCGGTAGCCACCTGATTGGCGCTCAGTTCCATGGTAATGGCGGCAAAGATCAGCGACATCAGTATGCCGGCCACAATCGCCAGTACAAAGCCCAGTATCAGGCTGCCAGACAGCAACGCCACCACAAAACCCACCACGGCGCCCATCAGCATCATGCCTTCCTGGCCGAGGTTAAGGACGCCGCTTTTTTCACAAATCAGTTCGCCCAGTGCCACAATCAGCAGCGGTGTGCCGGTACGTACCATGGCGTAAAGTATGTTGGTAATCAGATCGATATCCATGGTTTTATCCCTGTGTATTGGTGGCGCTGGCAGACATTGTACGGGTGGATGGGGTGCCGGGTTTACGGCTGACCCAGCGAATACGGAAGCCAATCAGAACGTCGCAGGCGAGCAGATAAAACAGCAGCATGCCCTGGAACAGTCCGGTTAATGCCAGTGGCAAGCCGAGGCTTATCTGGGCCATTTCACCGCCCATGTACAGCAGCGCCATCAGTAAGGTCGCCAGCACGATACCGACTGGATGCAAACGCCCGAGGAAGGCCACAATGATGGCGGCATAACCGTACCCCGGGGAAATGTTCGGAATCAGCTGACCAATCGGTCCAGCCACCTCACTCACTCCGGCCAGTCCGGCCAGTGCGCCACTGAGCATCAGGGCAAAGTACACCAGGCGTTTTTCCTTGAAGCCGGACAGCCGCGCAGCGCTGGCATCGAGCCCCATCACCTTGATCTGGAAACCGTAAAAACTGCGGCTCATCAATACCCATACCGCGACGACGGCGAGCAGGGCCAAGGCCAGACCAAAGTGAATGCGAGTGTCTTCAATCAGGATAGGCAGGAGCGAGAAATCCGAAAACATGGCGGATTCCGGAAAGTTAAATCCGTCCGGGTCTTTTAATGGCCCGTGTACTGCCCACAACAGAATATTAAGGGCGATGTAATTCATCATAATGGTGGTAAGGATTTCGTTGGTGTTGAAGCGAACCTTTAACAGCGCGGCAATCCCGGCCCAGAACACACCGCCGATGGCGCCAAATAACAGCACCATGGGGAGTACCCAGCTGGATTCCACCTCGATCAGTTGCAGCGCCATATAGCTGCCAAACAGGCCGCCCATTAGCAGTTGACCTTCGGCACCGATGTTCCAGATTTGCGCCTTGAACACCACCGACAATCCAATGGCACAGAGCAGAATGGGGGTGGCTTTGACGCACAGTTCGGCAATGCCATAGGTATCCGAGATGGGCACGTAGAGAATGGTGACCAGTGCCTCCCAGGGGTCGACCCCCAGCAGGGTGAACAGTATTACGCCAGTGAGCAGGGTCAGCAGCGCCGCCAGTACTGGCGACAGGTAGGCCATGAGTTTGGAGCGCTCGCCCCGAGGTTCCAGTTTGATCATGCCTCTTCTCCCTGAGGGGTTTTAGTCGGCGGCGGGCTGGTGGGGGTACTGAAGTCACCTGCCATCATGCGGCCCAGCTCTTCAATGGAAGATTGTGGTGTCGGTTTGACCGGCGATAACGCGCCATCACAAATGGCACCGATGCGGTCGGAAATCAGAAATAATTCGTCGATGTCTTCCGATACCACCAGAATGGCAGCCCCCTGATCACGCAGGGTAATCAGCGCTTTATGAATCGCTGTCGCGGCACCGATGTCAACGCCCCAGGTAGGATGAGCGGCAATCAGAATTTTCGGGTTTTGGAGAATTTCCCGACCGATAATGAATTTTTGCAGGTTGCCACCAGAGAGGCTGTCAGCCTGGGCATGACGCCCGGCAGTTTTGACCTTGTAGTCCTGAATAATTTTGTCGGCGAAGGCTTCTGTCTTGCGCCAGTTCACCATACCTTTCTCCACCAGTCCGGTGAGGAAGCCAGTGAGCAGGGCGTTTTCGGTCAGACTCATTTCCGGTACGGCACCACGACCGAGGCGCTCTTCCGGTACAAAACCCAGCCCCAGTGCACGGCGCTGATCCGGCGGCAGGTTGGCGACGTCGACACCATTAAAAGCCAGTGTACCCGCAGGGCAACGTGTTTCGCCGCTGAGACTGGCCAGCAGTTCTTCCTGACCGTTACCGGCGACCCCGGCAATACCGACGATTTCACCGCTATGTACTGTCAGGTTGAGATTGTTCAGATGCACACCAAACGGATCATGGCTGCGCAGGCTCAGTTGTTGTACTTCCAGCACCGGCTCGCTGCCAAGTACTTTGGGGTAGGTGGTGCTGACCGGAGTATCGTCACCGACCATCATTTTGGCCATGCTGGTGGTGTCTTGCTCGGCGGGAATACAGGCACCGGACACGCGCCCGCCACGCAGCACCGTGGCCTTGTGGCACAGAGCTTTGACTTCGTTGAGTTTGTGGCTGATAAACAGAATGGAACAGCCTTCGCTGGCCAGCTTGCGCAGGGTGATAAACAGGGTATCGACTTCTTGCGGAGTCAGTACCGAGGTGGGTTCGTCGAGAATCAGCAGTTTGATGTCCTGCACCAGACAACGGACGATTTCGACCCGCTGGCGTTCGCCCACCGACAGGGTATGAATCTCGCGCTCGGGGTTAATCGCCATGCCGTATTTTTCTGACACTGTACGGATTTTTTCCGCCAGCGGCCCCAGCTCGCCCGCTTCATCACCCAGTGCCAGGGCGATGTTTTCGGTGACGGTGAGGGTATCGAACAGCGAAAAATGCTGGAACACCATACCAATGCCCATCTTGCGAGCGTGCGCGGGGTCTTTTACTTCCAGTGGCAGGCCATCCCACAGCAGTTCGCCTTTGTCTGGCTTCACCAGACCATAGATCACCTTCATCAGGGTACTTTTGCCAGCGCCATTTTCACCCAGCAGGGCATGAATTTCGGCTGGGGCGATAGCCAGGTGAACATCGTCATTGGCCAAACAGCCAGGGTACTGTTTGGTGATGCCACGCAGGCTGAGCCTGGGTGGTACAGGTTGATTGGGCACGGGCTGTTCCTCTCTGCTGAAGGTTCCGGGGTTGACCTCCCGGTTGCAGTATTGTTATGGATCTTAACCCAGTGAGCAAAAAGCTGGCCAACTGGTCAGAATTTTTTTGTTAAGCCGTCAGAGTGACTGGTATAGTAAATGCTTTACATGACCGATCGGTCAGGTTTTGCGGGGCTTCAGAGCCAGCCTCAGGAAAACCACCATAAAATTCGGGGAAAACGCTGTTGTAACTTTAAATTCCCTTAAAAATCATTAGGTTATGAATTAGTTGCCGATATAAGTAGCTAATCGGAGGAAGCAACATTGATTCGCTTTTTATTCAATGATCAGTTACGCGAAGTAGATGATCTTGCTCCAGACCTGACCATTCTGGAGTACCTGCGCACTGTCGAAGTGCAACGAGGCACCAAGGAAGGTTGTGCATCTGGCGACTGTGGTGCCTGCACCGTGGTGGTGGCTGAACCTTCCTCTGTCGAGGGCTCTGCTGACGGCTCTCCAGAGGGTTCTGTTACAGGCAAGCTGACCTATAAAAGTGTTAACAGCTGCATCACCTTTGTGGGCAGTTTGCATGGTAAACAGCTGATCACAATAGAAGCCCTGAAAGCGCCGGGACAGCCATTACATCCTGCCCAACAAGCCATGGTGGATTGCCACGGTTCACAATGTGGTTTCTGTACCCCCGGTTTTGTGATGTCGCTGTTTGCACTCAGCAAGAACAGTACACCGGTTACTGCCGTTAACGCATGTGATCCGGCCAACCCCGATGCCCACACCCGCCATGACATTGATCTGGCACTGGGTGGCAACCTCTGTCGTTGTACCGGTTATCGGCCGATTATTGAAGCCGCAGGCCATGTACTGGCCGCAGCCGCTAACGATCATGCCAATGACCACTTCAATCACCAGGAAGCGCAAACCTGGCAGCAGCTGCGGGATCTGGCCAGCGCCACCGATACGGGTTCTCTGAATCAGGGGGATCGGCACTTTTTTGTGCCGCAAACCCTGCAGCAACTGCTCGACCTGCGTTGCCAGTATCCTCATGGCCGTCTGGTGGCCGGGGGCACTGATCTGGCGCTGGAATATACCCAGCAGCTAAAGCCGCTGGATGTGCTGATTTACACCGGCCAGGTGGCGGAGTTGCAGCATATTCAGGTCAGCAACAGCCGCCTGATGATCGGTGCCGGTGTCAGCTACAGCGCGGTTATGGACACCCTCAAACAGCATCTGCCGGAATTCGCCCGCATGATGGAACGGCTGGGGGCGCTGCAGGTGCGTAATCAGGGCACCATGGCGGGCAACGTCGCCAATGCTTCTCCTATTGGTGATACACCGCCGGTGTTGCTGGCGCTGGATGCCATTGTGCATGTTCACAGCCCGGCCGGAGCCAGCCGGATTGCCATCAAGGATTTTTTTAGCGGTTACCGCCAGACCTGTTTGCCAGCGGGTGGGGTCATTAGCCAGATTGAAATTCCCCTTGATAAAACCGATTGGCATCGTTGTGTGTTCAAGGTTTCCAAACGCTTTGAAGACGATATTTCCGCCGTGCTGGCAGCGCTGATGTTCAAGGTGGAAAACGACGTCATCACCGCTGCCCGGCTGGCGTTTGGTGGCGTGGCGGCAACACCCTTGCGTGTTGAAGCTGCCGAACAGGCGCTGATTGGCCAGCCCGCCACGCTGGCCGGTATTCGCGCCGCCCAAACCGTATTGGCACAAACCCTGACCCCCCTGACGGACGTCCGCGCCAGCGCTGCTTATCGCTTGCAGCTGGTGCAGAACCTGCTGGCCCGCGCGGTACTGGAATACCAGCAGCCCCACGCCACACTGGAGGTTGCCCACTATGCGTAACGTCACCCTGCCCGAACACAACACGGGGCTGGCCGAAACCGGACCATTGGCCAACAGTGGCCTGGCCGGACAGGATATTGTCAGCGCTGTGCTGGGCAAACCGTCGCCACATGAAAGCGCCATTGGCCATGTCAGCGGCAGCGCCCGTTATGTGGATGACATGATAGAACCCGCCAATTGTCTGCATGCCGCCGTGATTCGCAGCAGCATCGCCGCCGGACAGATAACCCGGCTGGATCTGACCGCCGTCAGCAACAGCCCAGGTGTGGCAACCGTGATGACGGTGGAGGAACTGACCGGCCACGTGGATATTGGTCCGGTATTCCCCGGCGACCCGATTATGACCTCCAGCGAGGTGAAGTTTTTTGGCCAGTGTATTGCCGTCGTGGCCGCCACCACCGAACTGGCGGCGCGCCGCGCAGCACAACGGGCCATTGTTGAATACGAAACACACACGCCCCTGCTCGACCCTCGCGAGGCACTGGCACAAGCACGTCTGGTGCGCCCCAGTCATCGCATGATCAAGGGCAATATTGCCGACGGTATGGCGGCGGCAGCGCATATTCTCGAAGCCGAACAAGCGGTCGGTGGGCAGGAACATTTTTATCTGGAAGGGCAGGTTTCGCTGGCCTTACCCGGCGAAGACGGCGGCATGCTGGTGTACACCTCCAGTCAGCATCCCAGTGAAGTGCAAAAGCTGGTGGCGGAAGTGCTGGACGTCCCACTGAACCGTATTACCGTGGATATGCGCCGTATGGGCGGTGGTTTTGGCGGCAAGGAAAGCCAGGCCGGGCAGTGGGCCTGTCTGGCGGCGTTGCTGGCGGCAAAAACCGGGCGGGCGGTAAAAATGCGTCTGCCGCGTCAGGACGATATGGTGATGACCGGCAAACGGCACCCGTTTGCCAACCGTTACCGTATCGGTATCGACTCGCAAGGACAGATTCTGGCGGCCGATATAGAGGTTATTGGTAACTGCGGCAACTCCCCGGATTTGTCCGATGCCATTGTGGACCGCGCCATGTTCCACGCCGATAACTCCTACTACTTGCCCCATGCGGTGATAGACGGCCACCGCGCCTTTACCCATCAGGTGTCGCATACCGCCTATCGGGGCTTTGGTGGCCCGCAGGGCATGATGATTATTGAACGGGCGATGGACGACATTGCCCGTACCGTTGGCCAGGACCCGCTCACCATCCGCAAACTCAATCTGTACGGCACCAGCACGCATAACCCGGATCGCACCGTGACGCCCTACCATCAGCAGGTGGAACACAACAGCCTGCCGGAGATGATTGAACAGCTGGAGCACAGCAGTGATTACTGGGCGCGTCGTACGGAGATTCACCAGTGGAATCAAGCCAGCCCGATTCTCAGACGCGGCCTGGCTCTGACACCGGTGAAATTCGGTATTTCCTTCACCTTGCAGCATCTCAATCAGGCCGGAGCGCTGATTCATATCTACACCGATGGCTCGATTCAGGTAAACCACGGTGGCACCGAGATGGGGCAGGGCCTGCATACCAAAGTGGGGCAGATTGTGGCGCAAACCCTGGGGGTCAGCAGCGAGGTGATTCAGGTCACCGCTACCCGTACCGACAAGGTGCCCAACACCTCACCAACGGCGGCCTCCAGTGGAACCGACCTGAATGGCAAAGCGGCACAGAATGCCGCCCTGACCCTGAAACAGCGGCTGACCGGGTTTCTGGCGGCGGAAAAATCGGTAGCAGAAGAGGCCATTCGTTTTGCCGACGGGCGGGTATTCTGGGGTGAGACCGACACCGACAACACCTCCTTTGCCGAACTGGTACAAGCCGCTTATGTCGGCCGGATTTCGCTGTCGGCTACCGGTTATTACCGCACGCCAAAAATCCATTACGACCGCAGCAGCGCTTCCGGTCGGCCGTTTTTTTACTTCGCCAATGGCGCGGCAGTTGCCGAGGTGGTGATCGACACCCTCACCGGTGAATACAAGGTGTGCCGGGTGGATATTCTCCACGACGTTGGCCGCAGCATTAACCCGGCCATCGACCGTGGCCAGATTGAAGGGGGTTTTATTCAGGGCATGGGCTGGCTGACCACCGAAGAACTGGTGTGGCACAACGATGGCCGTTTGCTCAGTAACTCCCCGGCGACCTACAAGATTCCGGCGATTGGTGACACACCACCGGTATTCAACGTCAGCCTTTATGAGCAGGCCAACAACGAAGCCACGGTCTACAACTCCAAAGCCGTGGGCGAACCGCCGTTTATGCTGGCGATTTCGGTCTGGTCGGCCCTGCGTGATGCCATCAGCAGTCTCAGTAACTACCAGCTCAGCCCCGACCTCGACACCCCGGCCACGCCCGAACGGGTGTTAAAGGCGGTGATGGCGATTCAGACCGATATGCTCGACAAGGCCGTTGCCAATGGCGAGGACTGCTGATGAATACCCCCTCGCGCCCGTTAAACTGGTCGCAAGCGCTGGCCGACTGCCAGCGTCGCGGCCAGCCTCATGTACTGGTCACCGTGATCAGCACCGGTGGCTCCACGCCGCGTGCCTCTGGCAGCAAAATGCTGGTATTGCCGGATAACAGCATCGACACCATTGGTGGTGGCCAGCTGGAATATCAGGCACTGCAGCAGGCGCGGCAGTTATTGCGGCACCATGAACCGCAACAGCAGATCCAGCAGGTTTTGCTGGGAGCGGACGCCGGGCAGTGTTGTGGTGGTTACGCCACCTTGCTGTTTGAAAGTTACCCCGCCCGCGCAGCCGCGCTGTGGCTGTTTGGTGCCGGTCATGTTGCCAGCGCCCTGATGCAGATTCTGCAACAGCTGCCGCTGCCAACCCGCTGGATCGACAACCGCCCGGAACTGTTTCCGCCAGCCGATTCCCTTGCCGCCCATATTGAATGTGTGGTGGCCGAGACGCCGGAATCCCTGCTCGAACAGGCGCCACACGGCAGCCGTGTGCTGATTCTTACCCATGACCACGCACTGGATTACCGCCTGGCTGAAACCGCCCTGCGGCTGCAGCGTTTTGCCTCTATTGGTGTGATTGGTTCGGTTACCAAGGCCAACCGCTTTCGTTACCGGCTACGTCACAGTGGTATTGACGAACAGCAGTTAGAGCGCCTGCAATGCCCGGTGGGGCTGGCCAGCGTGGGCGGCAAGTTGCCCATGGAAGTGGCGGTGTCGATTGCTGCCCAGCTGATCGCCCAGTATCAACACATCGACCAGTATCAACCAGCAGCAGAGTCGCAGCACTCCGGGCGCAACACGGGTGTTCCTTTGCCAACCCTGAAAGCGCTGATGCGTCAGGACAAGGCGCGCAACCAGATTCTGCCTGAATCTCTGTCAGAACTTCACAAGGCGACCTCATGATGACACTTGAGCAACTGAACCAACTCTCAGCCGCTGACGCCGCTACGGCGTTTGCCCAATGCTGTGTCAGCCAGCGCTGGATTCAACAGATGATAGCCGCCCGGCCGTTTGCCTCGCTGGAACAGCTCTACCGTGCTGCTGATGATATCTGGCAAGGGCTGGAAGAAGCGGATTATCTCGAAGCCTTTGAAGGTCACCCGAAAATTGGCGACGTTAGCTCGCTGCAACAAAAATACGCCAGCACCAAGGCACTGGCGGCCGGTGAACAGTCCGGCGTCAACGCTGCCAACGACGCCATTATCAACGCCCTGGCAGAGGGTAATCAGTCTTACGAACAGCGTTACGGGTTTATTTTTATCGTCTGTGCCAGCGGCAAAAGTGCTGCCGAAATGCTGGCTCTGTTGCAGGCCCGGCTGAACAACAACCGCGCCACCGAAGTACAGAACGCCGCTGACGAGCAGGCCAGAATCACCCGGATTCGTATTAACAAATTACTGGGCATCGCCGGGTAAGCAGAAGACAGGAAACAACACCATGATCACCACCCACGTACTGGACACCGCACTGGGCCAACCCGGCAGCGGTATTGAGGTGAGCCTCTGTCGTCAGCACGAGAGCAGTCAGGATCAGCTCGGCTGGACAAGCGTTAGCAAGGGAATCACCAACCACGACGGCCGTATCCCCGGCTGGCTGGATGACAAACCGGCGCTGTTGCCCGGTATTTACCGCATTCGTTTTGAACTGGACGACTATTTCAGCAAGCTTGGGCAAAGCGCTTTTTACCCCTTTGCTGAAATTGTCTTCCGGGTGGAAAACCCGGCGCAGCACTTTCATATTCCGCTGTTGTTAAGCCCGTTCAGCTACTCGACTTACCGAGGTTCATAAGCATGATCCAGGTATTTCGAGGCTCGTTGCTGTTTTTCACCAGTGACCCGCTGCAAGACGGTGATGCAGCGTATCAGTGGATTGAAGACGGCTTGTTGTGGGTTGGCGAGAGTGGCCTGATCGAGCGTGTTGGTGCGTATGAGCAATTGGCCGGGCTCCTGATCGAACAACAGACAGAACAACAGATCCAGCTGCTGGACTACAGAGGCAAAATTCTGCTGCCGGGGTTTGTTGACTGCCATATCCATTATCCACAAACCGAAATGATTGCCGCCTACGGCACCCAGCTGCTCGACTGGCTGCAAACCCACACCTTCCCGGTGGAAAGCCGCTTCAGTGATTACGATTATGGCGTCAGTATTGCTGAACGTTTTGTTACGGAACTGCTGCGTAATGGCACCACCACCGCACTGGTGTTTGGCACCGTACACCCGCAGTCGGTGGAGGCGTTTTTCAGCGTGGCGCAACAGCACCGGCTGCGCATGATTGCCGGTAAGGTCATGATGGACCGCCATGCGCCTGAATCCGTACTCGATACGGCTGAAACCAGCTACCACGAATCAAAAGCCCTGATCGAAAAATGGCACGGTGTTGACCGTCTCAGCTATGCCGTTACCCCGCGTTTTGCCCCCACCAGCACACCTGCACAATTGCATATGGCCGGACGCCTGTTAGCAGAATTTCCCGATGTGTATCTGCATACCCATTTGTCTGAAAACGTCGATGAACTGGCCTGGGTACAAAGCCTGTTTCCAGACTCAGAGCATTATCTGGACGTTTACGATCAGGCCGGTTTGCTGGGAAGCCGCAGCATTTTTGCCCATGGCATTCATCTGTGTGACGACGAATGCCAGCGTCTGGCCAGCAGTGACTCGGTGCTGGCACATTGCCCGTCATCCAACCTGTTTCTGGGCTCGGGCCTGTTCAACCTGAAAAAAATGGACGACTACGGCATTCGTGTCGGCATTGGTTCTGACGTGGGTGGTGGCAGCAGTTTTTCGGCGTTTGATTCACTGGCCGATGCCTACAAGATCCAGCAGCTGCAACACCACAATCTTGACCCGTTCCGGGCGCTTTATCTGGCCACACTGGGCGGTGCCAAAGCGCTGTCGCTGGATAACAAAATCGGCAGCTTCCAGCCCGGTATGGAAGCCGACTTTATTGTGATGGACCCACAAGCGACGGATTTTCTGGCCTTCCGTACGGCGCATTGTCACAACCTTAAAGAAACCCTGTTTGTCCTCAACACCCTCGGCGACGACCGCGTAATTGCCGCCACCTATATTCTTGGCCAACTGGCCCATCAGCGAGATTCGCACCACGTGCCTCAGGGGGAAAACTGATATGGACGCCTACATCATTGACTGGTTACACCTGCTTGTGCGGTTTTTGCACGTCTTAACCGCCATCGCCTGGATTGGCGCATCCTTCTATTTTGTCTGGCTCGACAACTCGCTGGAAACCCCGCCGCAATGGAAAACCGATCAGGGCATCAAAGGAGACCTCTGGGCCGTCCACGGTGGCGGCTTTTACGAGATCGCCAAATACAAAAACGCTCCGGCAGCGCTGCCGACAACCCTGCACTGGTTTAAATGGGAAGCCTATTCCACCTGGATCACCGGCATGCTGCTGCTGGTTGTGGTGTTTTATGTTGGTGCCCAGAGTTACCTGATTGACACCAACAAAGCCGACCTCAGCAGCTGGCAAGCCATTGGCATCGGAGTTGGCTCGTTACTGGCGGGCTTTGCTATTTACGAAGGTGCTTGCCGCACCCCATTGGTGGAAAAAGGCCTGTTGTTTGGTCTGGTGATGCTGGTATTACTCACTGCCATGGCCTGGGCACTGAGCCAGGTACTGGGTGACCGCGCCGCCTATATCCATGTGGGTGCATTAATTGGCACCTGTATGGCCGCCAATGTGTTCACCACCATTATGCCTGCCCAGCGGGCCATGGTTGCCGCCGCTGCCAAAGGCGAATCACCAGACCCCATCTATGGCTACAAGGCCAAATTACGCTCGACCCACAACAACTACGCCACCATTCCGGTGCTGTTTATTATGCTCAGCAACCACTTTCCCATGACCTACGGCCACGAATACGGCTGGCTGATACTGGGAGTGCTGGCGTTCATTGGTGCCTGGGCTCGTCACTTCTTCAATCTACGCCACCAGGGCATCGTCAAACCCATGATCCTGGTCTCGGCCCTGGCTGCCTTTGCCCTGGTCGCCTGGGTTACCAAGCCAGCCGACCAGACAGCCATGGCCGCCGCTGCAGGCTCCCCCGTCACCGATATACAAGCGTTAGGCATCGTAGGCAAACACTGCAGCGCCTGCCATAGCGCGACACCCAGCGACGACATCTTCAAAGCCGCACCCGGTGGTGTGATGTTCGACAACCTTGACCAGATAAAAGCCATGAAAGAGCGCATCCTCGCCCGCGCTGTCCATACCCATGACATGCCGTTTATGAACAAAACCGGCATGACCGCCGCAGAACGGCAAACACTGGAGCGATGGCTGAACCAGTAAGCATAATCCTTATAACGCACCGTCTTGCGGGAGTGCGGGCGCCCGGCCCGCACACACTCGCATCCGCGCTGCCTGGTTCCCGCGCTCGCGTGGTAACGTCCGCTATTTGTTCACACCACCCCGCATCCTTTCAGAATAATATGCGTCAGGGTTGTGGCTGCAGTATCAAAATCTGCCGGTTGTAACTCCGGCTTGTTCAGCGCCGAGGCAATCTGGAAATTGAAATCGGCGTAGTGTTGGGTGCTCGACCATAACAGGAATATCAGATGAGCCGGTTCTATGCTGGAGTCCATCTTGCCGCGTCGTTGCCATTCTCGGAACACGTCTACCCGTGACTCGAACCACTGCACGTAACCTTCACTGAAATACCCGTCCAGATTGGGGCCGCCGCTGATGATTTCGGTGGCAAATATACGCGAGGCTTGTGGATGCTGACGGGAGAATTCAATTTTCTTGCGGATATAGTGTCGCAGCGATTCAGCCGGATCGTCGTCGGAGGTTATTTGGCTGAAGGTGCCATCCCAGAGATCAATGATGTCACTCACGACGGCCAGGTACAGGCCCGGCTTGTTCTTGAAGTAATAATGAATGTTGGCTTTGGGCAATCCGCACGGCGGGCAATTTCGCGCATGCTGGCACCCTTGAACCCGAACACGGCGAACTCCTGTTCAGTAGCAGCCAGAATCCTTGCCCTTGGCTACAAACCCCGCTGCCAGCACCGAGCTGAGAAACGCAAAGCTGGTGCCCTGTACACAGATCAGACCAATACCAATACCAAACGGACGACGTGCCTGAATAAAGGTGTCAACACCCGACACCATCAACGACATGCTGATCAGGTAAGGGATGTGCTCACCCAGACCCAGCACGCCACCAACAATCAGCGTTGGCGTGATGATGACCGTTCGGTCAGGCCGCTGGAGAAAAGCAAAAAGTTGACAGGCTGGTCAGGAAGCCATAAAGAAAAGCTTTATTCGAAGAAAAACAGCTGGTTACGTGGTGATTGGTGCCACCAGCGATCAAACGGGAAGTATCACGCCAGCAATGAGTGCCCTGTCACAAGACACAAGGATAAAAAGCGCACAGAAACGGACCATGGTTGTAATACAGGGAATATGTTTGTCCGGGAGCCGGGCGGAGACGCTCCCGATAAAGCTAACCGTAGCCCGGATGATAATCCGGGGAGCTGGCGATATTCGGGAATACCGGGGTACTACGGCCGAGGGTGGCTGAGATCGCGGTCCGGCCTGATTTTCTGGTAATGTCCTTTTTAATCGACCACTGGCTGGCATAAGCTGCATCATAACCGTTTTACAACAGTCACTTTTCAGGGATGAGTATGTCTGAATCCATGATTTTCCCGGTTGCCTTTGACCTTGGCGCTGCCAATACCGGTGTGTTTGCGCTGTTATACCCCGCAGGAACACAGATTGAATCCGGAGCCATAACCCGGCTGACATTTACCGCCAGGGTGCCAACCATCAAGGCTGGTGGCTACAGCCTGCTGCAAACCGGACGCACGCAGAAACGCCATATCCGTCGCTGCCAGACCCGCGATCGTCAGGCCAAGCGGCTTTTTGCGCTGATACTGGAGCGGATTTACGGCTTTGCAGCGGCTGAATATCAGGAAGCCATCGCTGAACTGATGAACAGAAGGGGTTACAGCTACGTCGAAAAAGCTGAAGTGGATTTTGGTGCCCCGGAGAGTCTGGATTTCTCTGCGTGGTTGCCCCTGATTGAATCAGAAAATGTACTGGAGGCCCTGCAGGATCTCGATACACAGAACCTGAATCAAAGCATTGACGCCCTGTTCGAAGATGAACCAGCCGTCATTTTTGAGCTTGAAGAGTTGATCAATGCCCATGATTGGCACAAGGGCAAGGGAAAGTCGCCTGAAAGACAGTTCGCCAAAGGTCTGCTCGATTTTGCCAAAGACCAGACCAAAGGGGCCAAACACCGTCGTCAGTTTTTTTCCGATATAGCCGAAGACCTGAAGCACTATACCGAGCATCCGAGTAAAACCGTGCGCAGGCTGGGCCATGAACTGCATCAGCATAAGTCTGCCAATCAGACTAACGTTCGTTTTATGCAGGTTTTTCACCGGTTACTTTGCCATGTCAGTAACCTGGAGCTGAAAACCCTTAATGCCATGTTACCCGCCGGTATCGAATCCGGGTCTGCTGAAGAGCTGGAAAAACACTGGGCTGAAATCTTTGGACGCTGGATTCTGAAACAATGGCAAACCAGCAGCAAAAACAAGCCGGAACGTATCGTCGAGATCAAACAGCTGCGCGAAATCTGGAAAGCCTTTACTGAAGCGTCACCCGGTAAACTGTTTGAGTTCTGGCTCAAGATCGACCCGGAACAAACAATCCCACCCTACCAGAATCACACCAACCGTCGTCCGCCATCCTGCCAGACCCTGATTCTGAATCCCGGTTTTCTCGATCAGGCGTACCCGCAATGGCGCAACTGGCTCCAACAATTACAGAGCACCGATGTCGCCGGGGTGCAGAATTACCAACAAGCCCTTCACTCGGCTCTCAGCAAAAATGACAACCCATTGGCAAGCGCAGACGAGCTGGACGCCCGCACGCTGCAAGTGTTTCTGGATGCCAGCCAGAGTCATGATCCGCTCAAACTCAACAGTATCTGGAGTCTTCTCAAAAAGGCTCATGAAAACCAGCGCCATGGCAACAGTATCGAACGCCAGCAAGCCGAACTGTCAGCCTTGGTACAGGAGTCGGCGTTGCCCGAAAACCTGAAATCGTCGCTGACGGTGGGTGGCGATCAGGCTCTGGGAGGCTTCTGGCATCTGCTCAATCGCTACTACCAGACCCGTCGTCGCAGCCGTGATGGCCGTTACTTTCTGCATTACGACAACAGCGTCAGCTCTTTGCAAAATCGCTGGCAGCGTGAAGGCAATCTGATGGTGATGTGCAGCCATCGGCCACGGCAGCTTAAACATCAGGCGCTGCAGGATATTCTGGCACTGTGGGGAATGGCTGAAGCACAGCTGCGTGCTGCGCTGCTGCCGGGGGAATGGAATATTGAGACCCTGGATGAGTTTCTGTTTGCTATCAAAGGCTTGAAAACCCGCTGCAAGGAGGCACTGACTCTGCAGAAGCAACACGGCCCGTATCTGGGGGCCATGCTGCAAACCGACAAAAAGCTGATTGATCTGCGGGTGAAGCTGCGCGAAGACAGCAAGCGGCTGGCCAGCCGCCTGTTTAACAGCGAAACACAGCAACAGCAATTTGTTGAACGCAACAGCTCGCTTTACCAGTTTGCCCAACTCTACGCACTGGTATGGGAAGACCGCAGCGGTTTTGGCAAAACCTGCCCGTTGTGCAGCGTTGATAATGCCCAGCGCATGCAAGCGCAAGAAGGCAACACCAGCAGCCGCGCCAGCCGTCTGAACACCTTGTCCATGCGTCTGATCGACGGTGGCCTGAAACGCTTGCTGACCCATCAGGCCCACCACATTACCAACCGTCTCTGGCCGGTCATCGAACCCTTGCTGTCCAATGGCAACAGGGTATCGGTTCCTCTGGTTCTGGAACAAAACCGCTTCGACTTCACGGAAAACCTGGCAGACCTCAAAGGGGTAAAAAAGAAAGAAGGCAAAGCCATGCCGGATGTCTATGAAGCCAAACAGGAGCGCATCGTCAATCAGAGCAAGGGCATTTGCCCGTATCCGGGAGGTAACAGCACCAGTCTTGAAGTGCACGAAATCGACCATATTATTCCGCGCACCGGCCCCTGGGGCGTTCTGAACGACGAAGCCAACCTGATCTGCGCCTCTCGTAACGGCAACCGCAACAAAGGCAATCGCATGCTCACCCTGGCCGATCTGAATCCGGCCTACCTGAAAGCGCAATTCGGCACTGCCGATATGCATGCGATTACTCAGAGCATTGAGTCCTGCCTGTGGAAAAGCGGCAGCGAGCAATTTGTGTTTGGCCAGTACCGCCAGTTTCTGGCACTGACTGCCGAACAGCAAACCGCGTTCCGCCATGCCCTGTTCCTGCCTGCTGAACATTCGCTGCGACAGCAGGTCATCGATGCCATCCAGCACCGGCAAAAAGCTCGGGTTAACGGCACCCAGCGTTACATGGCGCAGCTGCTGGCGGATATTGTCTGGCAAAAAGCCCGCAAGATCGGGGCAGATAAACAGCTGGAGTTCGATTACTTCGAAATCAGCAGCAACCCTGCGGATGAAAACTCCACCGTTGCCCTGCGTCGCATACTGGAATGCGTTGATCCTGCCAGCGGCGTTGACTTGCGTCCCTACAAGAAGAAGGCAGGCATCTCCCAGAAAGAATATTCCCATGTGATCGACGCCATGTGCGCCATGACTCTGGCTGTTGATGCCCATCAGGGCGAAGGCGCATTACGCCTTGAGCTGCCACGTCACTGTACGCCCTGGGGTGTTAATCAGCAGACGGGCGAGGTAACACCGGGTCTGTATGGTTTGTTACAGGTTCCGGAAAGCCAGGTCAGCCCGGCAGTACAGGTAAAACCGCAAAGCCAATACCAGAAAGCCAAACGAATGACAGAGGGTGAAGCACCGGGGCAGGTGTTGAGCCGGAATATTCATACTGAAAACGCTTACGGCCTGCGCTACTACGACCTGTCGTTAGTGAACGGAAAACTGCTTAAAGGCTGGTATGACGAAAGCGGGCAAGCCGGAGAATTTATAGCGTTCACCCGGACAGCCGTGTCGAAAGATACCTCGATACTTGAGGCACTGGTAGAGCAAGGCTATTACCGGCCAGTCCATCGCATGGGCGTGTCCTTCTGGCGGGCCAACAGCAGCCAGATAACGGCGACACTGTTCCAGATTCTGGGCGAGCGCAAGAAGGGCAGTATCAAGGATCATCCGGATCAGATGCTCGCGACGTTCATACTGTCCGGCCTGTTTTACTGCACCAGCCGCAAGAGCCTGACAACGGCACCTGTGGTGATCGAGAAAATGGCGGACTCTCCGCAAAAACGACAGTGGCAAGCCTTTCTCGACGGCTGGCTGGCGCTCGTGCCGGATTCTATCGAAAAGGGAGAATTGGTTATCACGCCATCGACCCAGCCAATCTGGCAAGACTGGTGCAATCGCTTTCTGAAACGCAGCACATTGAACAAGTCACATGCAAAAAACAAAAACATGCAGCTGGAAGTGCTCCAGACCCTGAATGGCTCCGTCACACTGGTGTCGCGTAAAGCCTCCAGCGGCCAAATGATTTATCAGCTCATGCCGATGAATAACAACAATGTGCCAAAACCGCACGTCCCGGCTCTGGCGATGAAATCACCCAACATGGTCTTGCTCGACAAGGATATTCTGAGCAAGGGCTACAACACGGATATTGAGGAGCTGGTGGATATCAGTGGCCAAAGGCTGGACATCGCCAAATTACTGAATGTAGGCATTGCAGAGGCAATGGGTCTGAATTGTCTGTCGTTGATCGCGATTGCACGTACGCCGGTAAAACTCACTTTACAGGGGCTTCCTGTGCAATGGTTCGAGAACCATATGCTGGAGCGGCGAGAGCATGAGGGGACGGACTGGAAAAAGCGTAAAAGCCTGGATTACAGCCACAAGGATCCGGAACGTGATGGCATCAATCAAAATGCCCTGAAGCGCTTGCTGGCCATGGCACCGCGATCAGACAAAACTATTGCGATCGGGCTTGAAGGCGAATATGTCAGCCTGACGCTGGAGTACAAAAACCGGCTCGACCGCTTTGTCCTGGACGACAGCAGCAGCGCCTGAATCGCAGACACAAAAAAAGCGCCCGTCGGCGCTTTTTTTGATTCCGGGGTGTGCAATACAGAGCCCGCTTCATAATTACCTTTCAAGTGATTTCAGCTTGAACAGGCTGGTTTGTTGCAAGGGCAAAACTAACCCAGTAATCCCGATTACACAAGCAAAATACAGAATAAAACCATTGCTGATCGGCCTGAAAAGGCAGCGCTGCCATCAGCAAGGGTCGCCAGTAAACCGGGTCGCCAGTAAACCGGGTCGCCAATCCACCTGGGCGGCCATCACAGAAAGGGACTTTTATGAAACACGTGATTATTCAGGACTACGGCCGCATGCTGGGTCTCACCTCCGAGCGGCTGGTCATTCGCGACAACGAGCAGGAAAAAGAAATTCCGCTACGGCGGATTTCGACCATCACCATCCAGAAACCCGGCATCAGCCTGTCCAGTAACCTGCTGACGGCCTGCGCACGTCACGGCATCAAGGTGTTTATCGGCCATCGAGCAGAAGAAATGTGCAGCCTGCATGGCGTAGCCCAACATGCCGTGGTTCAGAACCGTATTCATCAATTCACCTTTCTCGCTAATGACCAGCAAAAATATCGGATAGCGCGAGCCTTTGTGTACGGCAAGGTCCGTAACCAGCGCGCCACCCTGCTGTATTTCCAGAAACAGCGCTGCAGCGATGCAATCAAGCACATCAGCCAGCAAGCTGCAGAAGCGTTGGGACAGTTATCCGAGCAAATCCGCAACCTCGGTTATAACGAACGCTGGCACAGCACACTGCTGGGGCTGGAAGGACAGGCTGCCCATACCTATTGGCAGGCACTCGCCAAAGGACAATGGCTGGGTGATGCGTTTCACGGCCGGGTCGGTCGCGGGGCGACGGACGCCGCCAATCAGGCGCTCAACTACGGTTACGGCATTTTGACGAGTGTGGTCTGGAATGCGCTGATCAATGCTGGTCTCGAACCCTACCTCGGAGCCCTGCACACCCCCAGGCCCGGCAAACCCTCGCTGGTGCTCGACATGATGGAAGAATATCGGCCATGGGTGGTTGATCGTAACGTCATCAAACTGCGCGGAGAGCTGTCGGACGGTCTGCTGAAACCCAAAACCCGCCAGAAACTCAGCCAGTCGGTACTGGCGACATTCGAAAGCCCCATTCCTTACCACGGCAAGCGCCTGCGCCTTGAAAGCGCACTGCAACGCCAGTGCTACCGGCTGTGCGGTATGTTTGCCGACCAGTACAAATACCGCCCTCTACTGTTCAAGTGGTGATGCCATGAACCCGAATCGTTTACAGGAAGTACTGGTGGCCTATGACGTCGAAAATAACCGCGCACGCACACGGTTGCATAACCAGCTGCGGGATCTGGGTCTGATCTCTATCCAGAAATCCGTTATGTGGGGGCGTTTGCTGCCTGCCGAAATCAGCCTGGTCAAACGTCTGTTTGCAGAAGAACTCGACAGTGGCACCGACCGTGCCCTGATCACCAAAGGCCAGATCAAGGACAAGGCCAGCTTTTATGGTTATGTACCGGAAATGGAGGAATACGATGACGACAGTATTTTCTGAGCCGGAAGCTGTGCCGGTCAGTTATGTGCGGCAATACCTGTTTTGCCCGCGAGTACCCTGGTTCAAGATGGTCGAAGCGTTCGAGCCACCTATGCCCTCCTGGGTTGAACAGGGGAAACGCTGGCACCAGAAACAGCCCGAACTGCAGAAAAAACGCCAGATACAGGGTTTACAGACGCCATATCAGCATCAGCCCGATGCCTGGGTCGAAAGTCGCCAATATGGCCTCTATGGCTATGCCGATGAAGTGCTTCATAACAGCCGACAGGCGGTTGCTGTGGAATACAAGCACGACAAACGACCGCCATCAACGGCGCAAAAACTGCAGCTGATTGCGTATTTATTGTGCCTTCGAGAGCAATATCCGCAGCATGAGATCTGGGGCATTTTGTACAAGGGGGGCGGCAAAAAGCAGTACCGGGTGGAAATCCGGCCTGACGATATTGAGCGGATAAAACAGGTTGTACAGGCGATTCGCGCTAACAGCCAGAGTCATTTACTGCCGGAATCCAGTGCCCAGACGGCCCAGTGTGACCAATGTGAATACCTGAGGTACTGCAATGACCGCTAGTTCGCAAAATTGGCCGGATTTCTGACGGACAAGTCGTTTGCGAAAAAAGAAGCCTGTGAAGGCCAGGCAATTCCCTGATTTTACTCGGGAAATTGACAGGCCTTCACAGACTGATGCAACAAACCAGCCTCTGAAACATGAAAAGCTGTCGATATGCGAGGGAGAGGGGAAACCCTTCACAGACTGATGCAACAAACCAGCCTCTGAAACACGGCTGAGCGCAACCAGTCGAGTTAGCGCCCGCCTTCACAGACTGATGCAACAAACCAGCCTCTGAAACCAGCGCACTGGCTGCATTCCTCCGGTTACGCTCTGCCTTCACAGACTGATGCAACAAACCAGCCTCTGAAACAGGCTGCGTGTCGGATTCGGGAATCGGCAGCTCCCCTTCACAGACTGATGCAACAAACCAGCCTCTGAAACACGTTGTCAACCAACGCCAGCACCTCATCCAAAATCCCTTCACAGACTGATGCAACAAACCAGCCTCTGAAACAGTGCCTCGCTATACAGCGTGCATTGTGGCCCGCCCCTTCACAGACTGATGCAACAAACCAGCCTCTGAAACAGCTCGTTACGGACGGAATACAGTGTGGTGACAAACCTTCACAGACTGATGCAACAAACCAGCCTCTGAAACGCGTATCAAGTGAATCCATGGCACTCGTATGACGCCTTCACAGACTGATGCAACAAACCAGCCTCTGAAACAAAATTCAGTATAGGTAATCAACCCATGTTTCTTCCCTTCACAGACTGATGCAACAAACCAGCCTCTGAAACACAATCAACAACCGTCCTCCGTGAGAATTAATAGCCTTCACAGACTGATGCAACAAACCAGCCTCTGAAACACTGTATCGCCTCAATCTCTACTGGTTTATTTCTCCTTCACAGACTGATGCAACAAACCAGCCTCTGAAACTCTAGCCATCCGTTGATACCCGCCAGCACGTCATTACCTTCACAGACTGATGCAACAAACCAGCCTCTGAAACAGTTGAGACCACACGCGCGGATAAACTCTGACTCCCCTTCACAGACTGATGCAACAAACCAGCCTCTGAAACCACGCCAATCTCTGTCAGGCGCTACGAGATGCGCTCCTTCACAGACTGATGCAACAAACCAGCCTCTGAAACACACAGCCAGAGGCTTCAGATTTACAGTCTGATGGTCCTTCACAGACTGATGCAACAAACCAGCCTCTGAAACGAGTAGCAATACCCGGCACCTGATCAATGATGGCCACCTTCACAGACTGATGCAACAAACCAGCCTCTGAAACCTGCTGGATAACCTGCAGAAACTCGGCATAGAGTCCTTCACAGACTGATGCAACAAACCAGCCTCTGAAACAGAGCAAGCAGGGTATGACCACTCAGGCCGCTGCCCCTTCACAGACTGATGCAACAAACCAGCCTCTGAAACATTCGTCCGGTGATACTTTGTTTTTTTTCGGTTCCCTTCACAGACTGATGCAACAAACCAGCCTCTGAAACGCGCTCATAGGAATCGAGGTAGGCATTGATTGCCCCTTCACAGACTGATGCAACAAACCAGCCTCTGAAACTGGAAGACGTCGATGCCTGCCGCGCTATGTTACTACCTTCACAGACTGATGCAACAAACCAGCCTCTGAAACTCAACTGCTGCACCAACACCAATAGCCGGTAAACAGCCTTCACAGACTGATGCAACAAACCAGCCTCTGAAACGACATACAGAATTCGAGAAACTTTTGTTTTTCCGACCTTCACAGACTGATGCAACAAACCAGCCTCTGAAACTGGAACAACCACCAGTACCCCGAGCCGCCCAGGTGATCCTTCACAGACTGATGCAACAAACCAGCCTCTGAAACCGAAACCCTGGAGCGATTCCGCTACGAACAGCGTGCCCTTCACAGACTGATGCAACAAACCAGCCTCTGAAACAACAACCTCGTGGATGTGTGGATGTGTGGATGTGGTCGGATCCTTCACAGACTGATGCAACAAACCAGCCTCTGAAACGTGCCATTCGGTGGGGTGAAGTGTTCCGGTGTGGCCTTCACAGACTGATGCAACAAACCAGCCTCTGAAACCCAGTTGCTGCGGCGCAGTACGAGCAAACTCCTGACCTTCACAGACTGATGCAACAAACCAGCCTCTGAAACACAGCATTCGGCCCTCGTGCTTTTCCTTGTGCGCTCCTTCACAGACTGATGCAACAAACCAGCCTCTGAAACTGGTTGGGATTGTGATGGAGGAGGGTTATTCAGACCCTTCACAGACTGATGCAACAAACCAGCCTCTGAAACAAGGTTCTGGGATAGAATCCATGCTGTATTTGCCAGATTCAGATACCGATCAATTGTTATATTTCCGACAATGTCTTGCCCGCTGATCACCCGGTGTTTTTTACGCCGCCGAGTGTGTTTTTAACCTTTTGATTTTATTAAATAATCTTTTCTCGCCGACTGGCGGGTTGTTTGCAACACATCGGCTAACTCCGTGACTGTTGCAGGATTGCCTCATGCGCTACGAACCTTACGATACTGAATACGCTGCCGTTCCTACCCTGACTGATGGCGAGCGGCTGGATTATTATCTGCTGCGTGCGTTTGAAACAGAGGAGAGCTGGAGCCTGAGGGCAGGAAAAGCCTGGTTTGTGCATGAGCTGAATGGTCAGCGGGTACAGCCGTTGTGGCCTTATCGGCGCTATGCCAGGGAGTCTGCACTGGATGTCTGGGAGGATTGTCGTCCCGATTCAGTCGCACTGGAGTATTTGCTGGATACCATTTTGCCTGAGCTGGCTGCCAATGATGTGATGCTGGATATCATGCCACGCGGCGCGGAGGCTGGGTGCTTGATTACGCCTCATCGGTTGATGAGTATTTTTGAAGGCATGCTGGATGCCGGTGAGTATCGGCTGGAAGGTTGATTGGGCGGGTACTGCCGTCAAACATCCGGGCTGGTATACTGGCGTTATTTGTGCCGGAGGCCGTGATGGCAGAGCAGATTCCAGACGACAAGCCGTTACCACCGGGTGATTACGAATGCTGTGAAAGCGGTTGTGATCGTTGTGTGTGGGATATTTATCGTGAAGACGTGGCTGAATGGGAAGCAGCGCAGAAGGCCGACAAGGAAAAGGCAGCCGCTGCTGGAAGTGATCTCACCGCCGCCAGTCAGACGGGTCGTTCGTAGCGGCAGACCGCTTGCCGGTATGAACTGCCACGCCGTCAGCTTCGTTTTTAATCGCCGTCCGCAGTAACGGTCCCCGTGACCGTAACATGGGTTGTGCTGTTGACGGCCTGCACAACTGCCGACCCTTCTCCCCTCGGGTCGGTTGCGGCGGTGACTTCTCCAGATCGATGATCCCATCGGATTGCCTGCATATTGCCGTACTGGCGACCAGCGTCCTTGAGTTGATGTCCCATGGCCTGTAATTGCTGCCGCTGATCTGGTGTCAGGCTGCCGGGTTCATATTGGATCACATCGGGCAGGTATTGATGGTGTATTCGGGGTTGAGCGACCCAGTCTGTGACTGGTTTGTCCTGCATGGCTTGCAGCAGGCCGAGCAATACCATGGTGATGATCCGGCTGCCGCCGGGTGTGCCGATAATGGCGGTCTGATCGGCAGATACCAGCAGGCTTGGGCTCATGCTCGACAAGGGGCGCTTGCCGGGGGCTATGGCATTGGCTTCGGCACCGACCAGTCCGTAGGCGTTGGCAGCGCCGGGTTTGGCGGAGAAATCATCCATTTCGTCGTTCAGTACGACGCCGGTGCCGGGCACGGTAAAAGCAGAGCCAAAGGGTAAATTGATGCTGAGCGTGGCCGAGACCATATTGCCCCGGGCATCCAGCACCGACAGGTGGGTGGTGTGAAAACCTTCTTCGAGATTTTTTGGGCCATGCAGTGATATGGATGGGGTTGCCTGATCGAGGCGAATGCTGCTGGCCCATTGTTGATTATGGCTTGCCGATATCAGTTGTTGCGCCGGAACATCGACAAAGTCGGGGTCGCCCAGGTATTTGGCGCGGTCGTGATAGGCGCGCCGCATCACTTCCGCCAACAGGTGGGTTTGCTGCACCTGGTTCATGTCGCGCCAGGGAAATTGATCCAGCATGGTGAGCATCTGGGTCAGGGCGATACCACCAGAAGAGGGTGGTGGGGCGCTGATCAGGGTGTATTCCCCCAATGTTGAGATCACCGGTGGACGTTCAACCACCTGATAATTTTCCAGATCCTGCAAGGTCCAGTTTCCGCCCGCTGTCCGGACGCCGTTCACCAGCGCCTCGGCGGTTTTGCCTTGGTAAAAACCGTCTCTGCCTTGGGTCGCCAGTCGTTCCAGTGTGATGGCCAGCTCCGGCTGTTGAATGATATGGCCGAGGTCGGGCAGGGCGCCGTTGCTGAGAAACAGGCGGGCACTGTCGGGATAACGCTGGAGTGCCTTCAGGCGGTAATTCAGCAGCAGGCGGTATTGCTGGTATACCGGAAAGCCGTTGCGAGCCTGTTCTATGGCCGGTTGCAGGGTGATGGCAAGTGGCAATGTGCCATAGTGTTGCGCCAGCCAGTGAAAGGCAGCCGCTTGCCCTGGAATCGCGGCGGCGGTCGGGCCATTGATGGCCTTGTCGCGGATCACATCGCCCTGGTCATCAAGGTAATAATCGCGGTGGGCCGCCAGCGGGGCTTTTTCGCGGGCATCAATAAAGCGGTATTCATGGCGGTCGGCAAGATACAGCAGCCAAAAGCCACCACCACCGATCCCGGCGCTGTAGGGCTCGACCACGCCGAGACTGGCAGCGACGGCGACGGCGGCATCAAAGGCATTACCACCGGCATTCAGAATGTCCATACCGGCCTGGGTCGCCAATGGGTGTGCGCTGGCAATGGCGTTAAAACCGGGAGTCGCTGTGGGGGGGATTGTGGCGGTCTGGCTGCTATCGGTGTTGCTGGTGTTGTCGCTCAGGGCGCAGGCGCAAAGACTGGTCAGTGCGATCAGCACGGCACCAACAAGACGGGCCAGGTGGTGAAAACGTGAAAACAGCGTGCGGGGCGTAGCAATCATCGGTCATCCTGAATGGCGGTGGAGGGCCGTACATGAGCTGCCAGTGTGGGCAACGCGACAGCGTGCTGCAAGGCAAACACGCTATCGGCGGTGGAACAGGGTGTTTAACTCAGGCGTTCAAGCCTGCAAGTCCAACCCTGGAAGATCAACCCTGCCAGTCCAATTCAGGAGGCTTTTTTGCCGGTCAGGCGTTCGTACTTGGCTTCCAGCTCTTCCTGGGTTTCGGTACGGTTTTCATCCAGTGGAATACAATCGACCGGGCACACCAGCTGGCATTGTGGCTCATCGTAGTGACCAACGCATTCGGTGCACTTGCCAGGGTCGATTTCGTAGATTTCTTCACCGGCAGAAATGGCTTCGTTGGGGCACTCTGGCTCACATACGTCACAGTTGATGCATTCATCAGTAATAATTAACGACATTTCTTTCCTCCGTCAGGCATGTGGCCGTGACTCATTAACATGTTTGACCAGGGCGGCAGCGACTGCCGGGTGTACGAAGTTGCTGACGTTGCCCTGCAGTGATGCAATTTCGCGCACCAGGGTGGATGAAATAAACGAATATTTCTCCGCCGGTGTCAGGAACATGCTCTCGACGCGTGGTGCCAGCACGCGGTTCATATTGGCGAGCTGGAATTCGTATTCAAAATCCGATACGGCCCGCAAGCCTCGCAGAATGATATTGGCACTGCGTTCTTGTACAAAAGTGGCCAGCAAGTTGCTGAAGCCAACGACTTCAACATTCGGCAGATGTCCCAGCACTTCACGGGCCAGATCCACGCGTTCGTCCAGTTCCAGCATAGGCCGTTTTTTCTGATTGTCTGCAACCGCAACGATGATGTGATCAAACATCCGCGCTGCGCGCTCAACCAGATCCGTATGACCATTGGTAATGGGGTCGAACGTACCGGGGTAGACGACAGTATTCATGGCTGTAGCCTCTGAGGTTCAGGTCGGGCGCATAGTAAACAAAAGCCACCCAAGCCACAATAAAGGTAATTCAAAGGGAGTCCTGCTGAACGCTGAATATGACATCCATCAGACGCTGGAGATCCAGCGGTATTACGGGTGTTAATGCGCTCCTGACGGCCATTGTACGGATAATATGACCCGCGAGCGCCTGCTGGTCGGCTGCTGATTCAGCCTTGTGTCAGCACTCCGGCCGGGACAGGAGTTTCCAGGATCGCGGCGATGGTGTGGATCAGATCGCGCTCGGCAGGGCGTAGTACTCCGTCAGAGCGGCCACAAGCAACCATGGATTTGATCAGGCGGCCCTTGATATGAGGGTAGAGTTCGGTCAGCCGGGTGAGTGACTGATTCAGGGGTTTCAGGCTGTTGGTCGGCGGCTGGAATTGAATGCCGAGTGAGCCGAAGGCACCGTCAGCCAGACTCATCTGGAAGGCGTTGGCAGCTTCGTCCGGATGGTCGTGGCCCTTGTCGGCCAGGTAAGACAGCAGCACGGCAATGTCATCGGCGACCGGATCGGGCTTGCTGTAGCGCGCTTTGACCGGGGAGACCTTGTCGAATTGCCCGGACAGATACTGGCTCAGCAAGCGGAACAGGCACCATTCAAACAGATCGATTTGGCCGTCGGCTTTCATCAAGCCAACCAACAAGGCATGAAAGGCACGATACTGGTTTTCAGATAGTTGTTTGAGCGCCGGAATTGCCAGCTCGACCAAGGGTAAGCGTTGTTCGGGTGCCAGTGCCTTGATAGCGGGTATCAGGCGCAGGACGTGCTGGTATTGCTCGCTGCCTGCTTGTTGCAAAATCATATCCAGCTGCTGGTCGTGGACAAAGCGGCTGGGCGGAGCCAGTAACAGGGTGTAGATCAGTGAGCGGGCCTGATGCGGGTCACGGGCCTTGTCGTGCAAGGCGGCGTCTGTGGCGCTGGCGTTGCTACTGGCAGTGCTGCTGGTTGGCATACTGGTGGCTGGACGGGTTGTTGTTGCGGTAGCAGCTCCAGCCGCCGCTGCCGCTATTCCCAAAGCGACTGCCTTAGTGGATGTTCCGGTGTCGATATGGGCTGCGGCCGATCCTTGTTTAACCAACGTATCAACGAACTCGGGATTATCCCGTTCGGCCTCGGCTCGCGCTTGCGGTGCCAGATAACGACCATCCCAGGTCGGCTCGATACGCCGGATGCGTTGTTCCAGCGGTGGATGGGTTGCGAACATCGGCAGCCGGAAGTGCATGGCGCTGCCAAAAAACAGATGCGCGGTCTCTTCGCGTTCCGGGCTGCTGATGTCGCTGCCACTGCCGTGTCCGATGACCTTGAGTGCGCCACCGATACTGGCCGGATTGCGGGTGTATTGCACTGCGGAGGCGTCGGCGAGGAATTCGCGCTGCCGTGAGACCGCCGCCTTGATCAGGTTACCAAAAAACACTCCGACATAGCCCAGCACCAGTAAGGCCAGACCGATGGCCCAAAGCGGCAGACTGTTGCGCTTGTCGTTCGAGCGCATGGCATGACGGTGAACAGTGGCTTCGAGTACAAAGCGTCCAATCAGTGCAATAAACAGGATGCCGAACAGTAATGCCATCAGACGAATATTCAGCCGCATATCACCATTGGCGATGTGGCTGAATTCGTGGGCAATCACCCCTTGCAGCTGATCGCGACTGAGTTTGGTCATGCAGCCTCGGGTCACGCCCACCACGGCGTCAGAGGCTTGGTAACCGGCAGCAAAGGCATTGATGCTGTCATCGTTCAGGACGTACACCGGTGGAACGGGCATGCCAGCGGCAATGGCCATTTCTTCCACCACGTTGAGCAGGCGACGCTCGTAAAAATCGCTGCTGTTGGGGGGCAGACGGCGACCGCCGAGGGACTCTGCCACTACATGGCCACCACCACGCAGGTTGAGCCAACGGTACAGGCTGGCAAGGCTGATCACTAGCACCACTGCTGCCGATATGGTCAGGATGCGTTCGGTTGATAACGAATCGAGAAAGGACATGGCCGGTTGCCCGGCACGGGCAGCCAGTTCAACACTGTTGATGGCCTGGCCCTGGCCATACCAGACGATCAGGGCAACCAGCAGATTGATGGCGCAGACCAGCGCCACAACGGCCAGTACAAATAACATGATCAGGCGGCTGGTTTGCTTGCGCGCCCGATCCTGATGGTTAAAAAAATCCATATCGATTCATACTCTGCATCGTCTGTCCGGGTGATCTCACCGCGTTTGAATCAGAAAGTTGCCTTCTCCAAAAACACCTGCTCAGCAAGACATCTTCTTAGAAAAACGCCTTCTTAAAAAGACACCTTCGGAGCAGACTGGATCGCGGCGCTGTCGGCAAATTCGAGCAGACGGGCATCTTCGCTGTGGCCAAACAGGCTGGCAAACACCACGGGAGGAAATGACTGGCGATAGCTGTTATAGGTGGTGACGGCGTCATTAAAGGCCTGACGGGCGAAAGAGACGCGGTTCTCGGTGCTGGTCAACTCTTCTGATACCTGCATCATGTTCTGATTCGCCTTGAGGTCGGGGTAAGCTTCCATTACAACGTTTAATCGACCCAGGGCACCGGTCAGGGCACCTTCACCTGACATCAACTGTTGCATGGCGTCGGCCGCGCCAGGGTGGCTGGCGGCGGCTTTCAGTCCGGCAGCCGCCTGATTACGAGCGGCGATGACCGCTTCCAGAGTTTCACGTTCATGGCTCATATAAGCCTTGGCGGTTTCAACCAGGTTGGGAATCAGGTCGTAGCGTCGCTTCAGTTGAACTTCGATCTGGGCAAAGCTGTTTTCATAACGATTGCGATAGCTCACCAGGGTGTTGTAAATCGACACCAGATAAACCAGCAACAAGGCAATGACAACCAGTGTGATGATGGTGGACATATCCATAACGGTTCCTTTGTCGGGTCAGGTTTGCCCGAGGCTGCCGGGCAGTCGTTGTAAATGAGCGTTAGTTGCGTACCCAGTCGCCATTGGCTGACTGATAGTATTGTCCCTGTTTGTTCGCCTTGTCGGTGAGTTTTTCTCCGGCAATTTTTTCAATACTGGCCAGCGGCGCTTGCTGCTTGTTGGCAATTTCCTGATAGTGAATCTTGCGCTTGGTGTTGATTTCAACCACCAGTGCGGCAACATCGTGGCGGCTGGTATTGACCAATCCGACATAACCATCTCGTTGTTCACCCACCAGACCGGATTCGCGGGCGGTGTCGAGGTCGAGTGCCATGACAGAGAAAGACAGCACCAAGGTGACCAGTGTCAGCAGTAGGTGTTTCATGAATATCTCCATAACTCAGAACAGGGCGTCTTTTTCTTCAAACAGGTTTTCCAGATCTTTTTCTACCTTGACCCGGACTTCATGTTCGATTTTGACGTTGAGGTTGATCGTGATGGGTTTTTCCGGTGCCGCCAGCTTGACCGTGCAACCGGCCACTGCCGTGGCCAGGGCAATCGCAAACAGGCTAAAGGCAATGCGGGGGTGATATGGCATAACAAGCCTCCTGGGCAATTCGGCCTCTACTGTAACGCTGGATTGTGGCAATGCAACCGCTGTCTGATCAGGACAGGATTGGAAGAGTGCCAGGTTGCCAGCGCACACGGATGTATGTACATAGATGGGAGTTTTATCAATTATTTTAGTTACCTATACTGAACAACCGTACATTTTAGAATGGAGCTACTCATGCGATACCCCCTGGTGACAATGTTGTTACTGCTACTGCCGTTCACCTCGGCAGCTGAGAGCCTGCATGTGGCGGTTGGCTCATCATTGGCCCCGTACGTGATTGAGGAGAATAATACCGGTGCCGAGCTGGATATTGTCCGGGAAGCCCTGGCGCTGCAAGGGCATGACATTATGCCCGAGTATGTCCCCTATGGCCGAGTGAACGGCTTGTTGCTGCAAGCCCGTGTGGATGCTGCCCTGACGTTGCCGTCGGAAGGAGAAGAGGAAGGCATCTTTTTTTCAGATGAATACATTACCTACCACAATGTGGTGCTGGCGCTGGCATTTGAGGGGTTTGCGATTCATACACTGGATGACATGGTGAATTATCGGGTGTTGGCATTTCAGAACGCTGCTCGGTTATTGGGGCCAGAGTTTGGCCATATGGCCAGTAACAATATCCATTACAGCGAAACCACCCGTCAGCACAGTCAGGTCGATATGCTGTTTTCGGAGCGCATCGAGCTGGTGGTGATGGATCGGTATATTTTTAATTACTATCGGGCGCAAGCTGGTCGGGAAAGCACTGAGCGTCCGGTGAGCGTTTTTGAACTGTTCCCGCCGGTCAGCTACCGGATCGGATTCAGGAATCCGGCCTTGCGGGATGATTTTAATGCGGGCTTGCAACAGCTGCGCCAGAGTGGCCGTTATCAGGCGATTCTCGACCAGTATTTACAGTAAATCCGGGCTGTCGGAGCGGTATTCGGGGACGGTAAGCCCGGCTTCAGGCGATGGCTGCAGGGCCTAATACCATTGTCCCTTGCGTTCAGTCATGCTGTTTGATTCCAATGACCTTGTAAAACTCGCTATAATTCGTGCGATTCTAATTTTGATAAGCCGTATTAGCTTAAAAAGGGGCCCGTTGTGAAACATCTGAAAGCACTGATTCTGGTTGCTGCTACCTTGCTGGTTTCGCAAGCATTCGCTGCGACAGCTACCAATGAAGATAAAATTCGCGAACGTATCGCCCCTGTGGGTGACGTTTGTGTTGGCGCGGAGTGCGGTGGTGCGGTGGTGGTTGCAGCCGGTCCTCGCTCTGGAGGAGACGTCTACGGTGGTGCTTGTTTCGCCTGTCATGATGCCGGGATTCTGGGTGCACCAAAGAAGGGTGACACTGCGGCCTGGGATGCCCGTCTGGAAAAGGGGTTCGACGCAACGCTGCACAATGCGGTGCAGGGCTTGAACAGCATGCCGCCGAAAGGCAACTGTATGAACTGCTCGGATGACGAACTGCTGGCAGCGATCAAGTTTATGTCGGGTCGAGAATAAACCGGCATAACCGCAAGACAGACACAAAAAAGCCGCAATCCTTTGCGGCTTTTTTGTGTCTGGTGTCTGCCAACAAGCGTCAATAAATACAAGAGCTAATAAAAATAAGCGCGAATAAGAAGCACGTGTTGGTCAGTCAGCCATACCCAAGGCACGGCGCATGAACTCGGGTATCGCCAGACCGGCTGCATGCATCTCGGCGTTGTAGTACTCGGTGCGGAAGGATTTAGCGGCCGAGTCTTCAATGCGGAAGCTGGTGGTATCGCCCCCTTTGCTGGCGAGGGTACAACTCCACCAGCCAGACGGGTAGATCACTTGCGGGAACGGTACGGTATGGCTGCTGCTGGCTCCGGCTGCGGCCATATCAACATGGATTTTCTTGATGATGGAATTGCTGTGGTACAGCGGTGATTCTGATTGTTGTACCACAATGCCCAACGGAGCCAGCGCCTTGAAGCAGTCTTGGTAAAAATCGACAGCAAACAGCCCTTCTGCCGGGCCGACCGGGTCGGTGCTGTCGATAATAATCACGTCGAGGGATTCCGGTTCGCAGTCCTTGATCCACTGAATGCCGTCGGCAAACAGGATGTTGGCGCGGGGGTCGTCGTTGGATTCACACAACTCCGGGAAATGCTTCTCCGACATGCGGGTGACCAGCTCGTCGATATCAATCTGCCAGACCTGTTCAACACCGGTGTGTTTCAGTACTTCGCGCAGGGTGCCACAATCGCCGCCACCAATAATGGCGACTTTTTTAGGTGCCGGGTGGGCGAACAAGGCCACGTGCGACATCATTTCGTGATAAACAAAGTTCTCACGGGTGGAAACCATGGTGCAGCCATCAATCACCATCAGCTTGCCGAAGGTTTCCGTGTCGTAGATGTCAATGCTCTGGAATTCGCTTTGAGCGCTGTCGATCTTGCCTTTCACTTTCAGAGAGAAGGCAGAGCCTTGTTGATCAAATACTTCGGTAAACCAGCCGTCTGCCAGTGAGTGTGTCATATTGGATACTCAAATGAATCGATGTTCTTTAAAATCGGCGGCTTGCCGGTGTAGCGGATGCTCCGCCCACGGTAGCCCCGACAGGGATATGTGCGCCGGTCTGTGAGCAGAGGCGGGTGCCTCCCGAATGACTGAACGCCGGTCGTCCCGGATTTTCCGGTAGCGGACGTCGTTCCTTGTGCCGCTGCGACCATGTGCGCTGCAAGATACCTTAACCATGGATTCGCGCCAAGCGAATCAGTACCCAGGACCACCCATGACTACCGCCAAGCCTGCCCATGCAGAAGACGTCTATAACCTGCCTTACTGGAGTGAGGGGTACACCCGTATCAATGATCAGGGCAACCTGAGTGTCCACCCGGATGCCTCTCCAACGGCGGGGGTTGATCTCAAAGAATTGGCAGACCTGGTACGTCAGGAAGGACTGCGATTACCGGTATTGCTGCGTTTCCCGGGGATTCTGCATCACCGTGTTGGCAGTCTGGTCAGTGCTTTTGAGCAGGCACGGCAGGAGTTTGATTACCAGGGTGGATTTACACCGGTCTATCCGATCAAGGTGAATCAGCAGCAACCGGTGGTCGCCCAGATTGTCGCCGGGCAGCGGTTGGCGGGTATTGAGCGGATCGGACTGGAAGCGGGCAGCAAGCCGGAACTGATTGCGGTACTGGCCCAGACTCGGGACATCAAGGCCACCATTATCTGTAATGGCTACAAGGATGCCCACTTTGTGCGGCTGGCGCTGATGGCGGAGAAGATGGGCCATCATGTTTTTCTGGTGATTGAAAAACTGTCCGAGCTGCCGATGATTTTACGCGAGGCTGAGCGGGTTGGTGTCAAACCGCGTTTGGGGGTGCGAGCGCGATTGTCCACCATCGGCAAGGGCAACTGGCAGAATACCGGTGGCGAGAAGTCCAAGTTTGGCTTGTCAGCGCTGCAAATTCTGCAGGTGGTCGAGCTGTTGCGTCAGCAAGGTCAGCTGGACACCTTGCAGTTACTGCATTTTCATCTCGGTTCGCAGTTGGCCAATATTCACGATATACACACCGGCTTGCGGGAATGCAGTCGTATTTTCGCCGAGCTGGTGAAGTTGGAAGTGCCGGTTCAATGGCTGGACGTCGGCGGCGGTCTGGGGGTCGATTATGAAGGCACCCGCTCGCGCAGCTACTGTTCGATGAACTACAGCATGCAGGAATACGCCCGCAAGGTGGTGGAGGCGATGAAGGATATTTGCGCCGAAATCGGTGCCGAGGAACCGCATATCATCACCGAATCCGGGCGTGCCATGACCGCGCACCATGCCGTATTACTCACTGAAATCATTGATCACGAGCGACCGTTAGACGGTGAGCTGGAGCCGATGAAGGAAGACGATCCGGTTTGTCTCAAGGGCTTGTATCGGGCCTATGAGTTATTACTGGAGTCTCGCAGCAGCGGACTGGTGGAGCTGTATCATGATGTCCAGCACTGGGTCGCAGAGGCGCATGCCTCGTTCAGTCTTGGGTTGTTGTCCCTCGTGCAACGCGCCAGTGTCGAGATGCTGTATGCCCGTACTTGCCAGTTACTGGTAGAAAAACTCAATCCGGGGAATCGTGCCCATCGACCGTTACTGGACGAGTTGCAGGAGAAGCTGGCTGACAAGGTGTTTGTGAATTTTTCGTTATTCCAGTCGTTGCCGGATATCTGGGGTATTGAACAAATTTTTCCAATTCTGCCGGTGTGTGGCCTTGATCAACCGATGGCCTATCGTGGCGTATTGCAGGATATCACCTGCGACTCGGATGGCCGTATCGATAACTATGTTGAAAACGACGGCCTGGGCACCAGCCTGCCGCTGCCATCGGTCAATCGGGGTGATATGTTGGCGTTTTTTATGGTTGGTGCCTATCAGGAGATTCTTGGCGACTTGCATAATCTGTTTGGTGATACCGACTCGGTTGATGTGGTGCTGGACGAAGACGGCAAGCCAGCGTTGCACAATCCGGTATGGGGCGATCATATTGCCAAGGTGCTGGGTTATGTGAATTTTAACGCCGACGATATTCGTCATCGCTTGATCAGTCAGGTGGAACAGAGTTCTCTGGATGACAGCGACAAGGCCATGTTCCAGCGTGAACTGTCGGAATCGATGCAGGCCTATACCTACTTGCAGTTGTAAGCGTTGGCCTGAGTACTCCGCTTCGCAAGCCCCCGCCAATACGGGTTTCTGTGCGAAACGGAGCAGAACCGGTTAACCGTCTGGCGATGGCTGACTGGTTGTCAGGACAGAGGCGTCAGTCAAGACAAGTGATTGACGTCTTCCATGCCATAGACGGGCGTTGCAATACCTTCCATGCGGGCTTTGATCTGTAGCGCCAGATATTGGGAATAATGGCGCGACTGGTGCAAGTTGCCACCGTGGAACCACAGTGCCGGCTGGTGGGTGGGTTTCCACATATTGCGTAATTCCCCTTCCCACGGCCCCGGATCCTTGCTGGTCGCCGATCCCATGCCCCAACATTTGCCGACCTTGTCGGCCACTTCCTGGGAGATGATCCGGGCGGCCCAGCCATTCATCGAACCATAGCCGGTGGCGTAGACAATCAGGTCAGCGGGCAGCTCGGTACCATCGGTCAACACCACCGAGTGTGGCCGGATCTGTTCGATGGTGGTGTGGCTCTTTAACTTGATGTCGCCACTGGCAATCAGCTCTGAGGCACCGACATCAATGTAGTAGCCGGAAGCCCGGCGCAGGTACTTCATAAACAGGCCAGAGCCATCGTCGCCAAAATCGAGCATAAAGCCGGCTTTTTCCAGGCTTTGGTAAAAATCGGCATCCTGTTTCGCGACCTCTTTATAGATCGGAATATGAAACTCTGGCATTACCTTGAAGGGGATGGACGCAAAGGTCAGATCGGCCTTGTATGTGGTCATGCCGTTCTGCACGGCTGCTTCCGAATACAAGCCGCCCAACACCTTTTCCATTAACGTATCGGATTTGATGATATGGGTGGAGGAACGCTGGATCATGGTGACGTCGGCACCATGCTCCCACAAGGCGGCGCAGATATCATGGGCGGAATTGTTCGCTCCCAGTACCACTACGTGCTTGCCGCCGTAGGCTTCGCCGCCGGGATGCTGGCTGGAGTGGTGTTGTTCGCCGACGAAACTGTGCTGGCCCCGAATGTCAGGAATATTAGCAATCCCCGACATCCCGGTTGCCAGTACCAGCTGTTTGGGGCGCAAGGTCAGCGGTTCGTCAGCGCGGTTAACCTGCACGACCCATTCTGCTGCCTGTTCGTCGTAGTGGGCCGAGATACATTCGGTGGAACCCCAGTAATTTAACTCCATCACCTTGGTGTACATTTCCAGCCAGTCGCCCACCTTGTCTTTGGGGGCGAAGACTGGCCAGTGATCGGGGAAGGGCAAATACGGCATATGGTCGTACCAGACCGGATCATGCAAACACAGGGACTTATAGCGCCGTCGCCAGGCGTCACCGGGCTTTTCCAGCTTGTCGATGATCAGGGTTGGCACCTCCAGCTGCCGCAGCCGGGCACCAAGACCAATGCCGCCCTGGCCGCCACCAATAACCAGACAATAGGGCTGTTGCTCGTAACCCAGTTGCGCTTCTTCTTGCTGGCGTTTTTCTTGCCAGGTCTGGCGCTGCCGGTTAATGCCGTGCTCGGCCCCTCGGGGACGTTGAGCGTTGCGTTTTTCCGGGAAGTCTTTCAGCTCTACCATGGTGGTCAGCAAGGTCCAGGCTTGACCCTGGCGCAAGCGCAGATGCCCCCGGCCGTGGGCAACCGCAGTGTCGAAGCAAATCCAGGCTTCGATTACTCCATCGTTTTCAGTCGCCTCTTCCTCCAGCCTCCAATTGGATGGCTGCACCTGTGCCAGTGTTGCTGTCAGCATGGCCTGAATTGCTTCCCGTCCTTCAAGGGTTTTGATATTCCAGGTAAAGGTGACCAGATCGCGCCAGAACCCTTGTGGTTCAAACAAGGTCGCAGCCGCAGCAGGGTCACGGTGTTGTAATGCCTGATTGAGTTGGTCGAGCCAGTGTTGTGCCTGGGCCGAAGGTGGAGATGTTGGAGGCATTGTTGAGGGTGTTGTTGAGGGTGTTGTTGAGGGTGTTGTTGAGGGTGTTGTAGTGGTTTGGGTATTCCGGGTCATGGATGACTCCTGATCAATATCTTGTTGTTTTTATGTGGACGCTAACGTCTCTGGTTGGCTATTGCAGTGCTTGTGCCAGACCGGTTTCAGAGCCGTGGAATATTTTTAACCGATTGATATTTATACGTTTTCAGAATTATTTTGGATGGCAGAGGAATGCCTTGAAGATAAGGCTCCGCGACAGCTGTAAAGCCACTGGCGCTACAACTGAATCATCGCCGTTACAGCTGTAACGTTTGCCAAGGGTGGAACGAATGGGCCTGTGACAGCAGCGGCCTGGTCTCTTTAGACTGGTCACATCCAATAGCAAGATAGGCTGCCCAGCAGGCAGCAAGGATGGAGATAGGTGCCGGAATATTTGACTCACTCAACGGCGGCAGCCAGCGCTCGTGCTCACACCCGAGTGATCACTGAATTTGCCCGTCGGCCACCACTGCCTGCCGCTGCCGATCTGATCGGCCGTTCCTGGTGGCGCTGTTTGCAGCAGTATGGCTTGCAGCCGGGGCGCAAACAGCCAGCGCGTATCGTTACCCGTTCAACCCTGAAAGAGCATCAGGATGCTGCCGATGAATTACTGGCTGTCGCCCGTGCCGGTGTGAACCAGCTCTACGCCAGTATTAATGGACTTGGCTATGTTTTGCTGCTGACGGATCACGCGGGTGTGACGGTGCAGTTTCATGGTGAGCGGGATCTGGACGACAAGTTAAGGCAGGCGGGGCTATATCTTGGCGCTGACTGGGACGAAAGTTATGCCGGAACCTGTGCAGTGGGAACCTGCATTCAGGAGCAGACTGCGTTGACCTGTCACCGGGGTGACCACTTCGATGGTGCCCACATCAGCTTGACCTGCACCGCCGCTCCGATCTTTGGCCCCTCTGGTGAGTTGATTGCGGTTCTGGATATTTCGGCGCTGAATTCACCTGCTGCGCGGGATAGCCAGATGTTTGCTTTGCATCTGACCCAGCTTTACGCCCGCATGATTGAAGACGCCTATTTTCTCCGGCGCTATCGTCGCCATCTGGTGTTCCGTTGCGACGACTCGCGTGAGTTTGTCGCCCTTAATGGCCGAGTGCTGTTGGCGCTGGATGACACCGGTACGATTGTCGCTGCCAATACTGCTGGTCGTTTGCTCTTGGCGGACAATCCGGTGTGGGTGCCCACTGCTCGCGATGAAACGGCTGCGGTTCAGGCCGCGCCATCCTTGCCAGAATTACTGGACAGCCGCTGGGACGATATTCTGGCCATCAACCAGATCAGTGCTGATGGCGTGCAGGCGTTCCGGTTGTCCCTGAATGATCAGACGGTGTTTGGCACGCTGATTGAACCAAAGCGCCAGCATGACCCATCGACTCACGGTCGGCTTGGCAAAGAGTCTGCCCGCCCGCTTGAGCGTGTGCCGCCGCTGGATCGACTGGCCGGTGATGATGCCGCCATGCGCAAGACAATCGAACAGGCCAAACGCTTTCGCCAGCGTGATGTTAACTTGCTGATACTGGGCGAGACCGGGACGGGCAAAGACATGCTCGCCACTGCCATTCACGCCAGCGGTCATCGCCGCCAAAAGCCCTTTGTCGCGCTTAACTGCGCCGCCATACCGGAATCCCTGATTGAGAGCGAATTGTTTGGGTATAGCGCCGGTGCGTTTACCGGTGGGCGTAGCAGAGGGGCGAAAGGGCTGGTTCAGCAAGCCGATGGTGGCACCTTGTTTCTGGACGAGATTGGTGACATGCCGTTGCCGCTGCAAACCCGTTTGCTAAGAGTGTTGGCGGAAGGTGAGGTGACGCCTCTGGGAGCTGATAAACCGGTATTTGTCGATTGTCGGGTCATTGCAGCGACCCATCACAATATCCAGGCGATGATTGAGCGCAACGAATTCCGGGCTGATTTGTATTACCGGCTTAACGGTGCCACCCTGACCTTGCCGCCATTGAGACAACGGGCGGATCGGGAATTTTTGATTCGCTCCTTGCTGGCCGAGCTGAAACAAAAACTGAAACGACCGGAGCTACGCCTGCGCGCCGATGTCATCAGTGCTTTATTGGCCCACTCCTGGCCCGGCAATGTGCGTGAGCTGGTTAATGTACTGGCCTATGCAGAAGCCAACAGCAGCGGCGACGTTATTACTCTGGCAGATTTGCCGGAACTTCGTGGCACTGGCCAGGGTGACAAGCTGCCAGGTAGCGAGGTCGGTGGTAGTGAGACTGGTGGTAGTGAGACTGGTGTCGTGGCTGCGGGTGAGACCGCTGCCAATCTTCCCCAACCTGAATTGACTCATACTGCTGTGCTGACCGAAGAAGGGCAGGCACTCGTTATGTTATTGGATCAACACGCTTGGAACCTCAGTGAAGTCGCCCGTGTGATGCGGGTTTCCAGGCCCACGTTGTACCGCCGTATTCGCAAATTCAGAATCCGCCGACAGACCTGTGTATCCCCTGGCTAACCCGGTCGGGAATCGTACTTTTTGTAAACAATTGTATCGAGACGCACCGGGTTTGCCATGCTGGTCTATATGTAATGGGCTTGTATCAAGAATAGGACCATGACATGTCTGATGACGACTTCGAAATACACGATGATGAGACCGACCAGGACGCCGACGGTGATGCCCGGCCGCAAGTAAAAAAACGTGGCGCTACCAAAGCGAGCGATCAGGATGACAGCCTGCAGGTGTCGTCAACGGCGCACAACGAGCTGCGTGATTCGCTTGAAGGTGATGTTGAAGCCTTTCTGTCTCGCGGTGGCCGGATTCAGCAAGTAGACGACAACGTGATGGCCGATCCACCACGTAAGCCACAATCCAATTATGGCAGCCGACCTATCTGATCCATTGCTGCTCACGGTGCTGCACGGCGCTTCAGTGAGACAGCTGTCGCTGCCATTGAGTAACCTGTTCGACCACGTCGGACAAGGCGCTGACCTGTAATGTCGGGCTGGCAAAGGCATCAGGCCAGGGGCTTTCGTTCAGATTGACCCACAGGGTATGCAGGCCAGCGGCATGGGCGGCGTCGATATCGTGGTGCGGATGGTCGCCGATATGCAGGCACTCATGCGGTTCGACAACGGCATGGGCCAGTGCGGCATGAAAGAGATCGGGGGCTGGTTTGGCGGCACCGATGGTTTCAGCATTCAGGTGAGCACTAAAATAATGCCGGATGCCAACTTTTTCCAGATCGGCATTGCCATTGGTCACGGCGATCAATGGCCAGTGTGTCGCCAGTTGTTGCAGCATCACTTCAGCCCCGGCAAATAATTCCAGTGTGCTGCGCTCATGGGCAAAGACAGCAAAGGCGCTGTCAGCAAGAGCACGGGCGCTATTGCGGTCGCAGCCGGTCTGCATGGCGGCGCGGCGTAAGGTTTCGAACCGGAGTTGCGACATCTGGTGTTGCAGCGACGGGTAGCATTCCGCCAGTTCAGACTTGTATTGGCGTAACCCTTCCAGGCTGTAAAGATCGGCGAAACCGGCACAGTGAGCGCAGATCCAGTCATAGCAGGCCTGTTCGGCGCGGCGCATCACCGGTGCGGTGTGCCAGAGGGTGTCGTCGAGATCGAGGGTGATCAGTTTCAGAGCCAAAAAAGTTGCCTTATCTAACGGTTGACCGGGGTCTGTTGTAAGCGTAATGCCAGTACGTCACAGAGGTAATCCAGAAACAGGGTATCCATGGAGGTGCGGTAATAGCTGCCATCCTGACTGGCCAAAACCAGCAGGCCGTGATTGTCCTGGCCGCGAATCTGTGCCGCTGCGATGGATTCCATATCGGTGGTGTCGAGGTTGAGCAATGCGGCCATATCGGCTTTGGACAGCTGGCCACAAATGGCCCGGTGACCCTTGAACAGGCGGTGGATATTACGCTGTTGCTCTTGGCTGCGAACCGCTACCAGCGGGCGTTCCAGCTGTCGCTCGGTAAAGTGCAACATGGCCCAGGCGTGCACACCAAAGTCATTACGCAGTGAATCGTCCAGGGCGGTATGGATAGCCAGCCAGCTGTTGGCTTCGATCAGGGCCAGTACCAGGCGGCGGGTCTTTTCAAACAACTGGTCGTTCCGGCGCGCATTTTCGAGCAGGTCGGACAGCCGCTGACGCAGCTCGATATTACGATCCCGGTGTACCTGAACCTGACGCTCAATCAGACTGGTCGCGCCACTGGTGGCGTGAGGCACCCGCAAACGGGACAACAGGTCGTCCTTGCCAACAAAAAACTCGGGATGATCTTCCAGGTACTGCACGACATCGGCGTCGGTGAGTCGGGGTTGCTGGCTCATGTGATCCTTACCTTGGTTCCGTCAGAAAGCGTTTTTCAACAACTGGCGAGTTAGAGATTAACCCGTCCATCGTAAACAGTCACGGCGGGGCCGGTCATTCGGACACTGGATTTGCCATCCCAGTCAATGTTCAGCTGACCACCCGGCAGGGACACAGTCACACCGGGTTCGAGCCAGCCGCGCAGCTGCCCGGAAACGACGGCAGCACAGGCTCCGGTGCCGCAGGCCAGGGTTTCTCCGCTGCCCCGTTCAAATACCCGCAAACGAATAGCGTGGCTGTTAACGACTTGCATAAAACCGACATTGACCCGGTTAGGAAAGTATTCACACGATTCGATGATGGGTCCCCATTCGTGTACCGGGGCACTGTCGACGTCGTTAACCCGAATAACGGCATGGGGATTGCCCATGGAAACTGCACCAAAACGAACGTCACCAATGCCGGGGACATGGCGGTGATATTCCGGCATAAACTGTTCCGCGAGCATGGGGATGTCGGCCGGTGTCAGAATTGGCTGACCCATATCAACCACCACCTGACCGTCGCTGGTCAGGTGCAGTTCGATAATGCCGTTGGCGGTTTCTACCCGAATGTCACGCTTGCCGGTGAGCATCTGTTCGTTGACGAAACGGGCGAAGCAGCGGGCACCATTGCCGCAGTTTTCCACTTCACTGCCATCGGCATTATAAATGCGATAGCGGAAGTCGACGTCGGGCCGGGTCGGGCGCTCGACAATCAGCATTTGATCGAAGCCGATACCAAAATGACGATCCGACAGTTCTCTTACCCGTTCGGGTCTGATGCGGCCAGTCTGGGTGACAAGGTCTATGACGACAAAGTCGTTACCAAGTCCCTGCATTTTGCTGAACTTGACTCTCATGTGCGCACCGGCAACAGGGCTTCGCTCTCGAACAGTTGTTCGATGGTTTCGCGGCGGCGAATCAGGTGAGCCTGGTCACCGTCGACCATGATTTCTGCCGGGCGGCCACGGCTGTTGTAGTTGGAAGCCATCACAAAGCCGTAGGCTCCGGCAGACATCACTGCCAGTAAATCACCCTGTTGCAGTGCCAGATCACGGTCTTTACCGAGAAAATCGCCAGTTTCACAGACCGGGCCAACCAGGTCGTAACAACGGACTGGCGCGTCGCTGGATGCTGCCACTGGCCGGATCTCTTGCCAGGCGGAATACAACGACGGGCGAATCAGGTCATTCATGGCGCCATCGATAATGGCAAAGTTCTTGTGCTGGTTGAGTTTGAGGTATTCCACTTTGGTGAGGAATACGCCCGCGTTGGCACAAATCGAGCGACCCGGTTCAAAAATCAGTGTCAGTGACCGACCGGCCAGACGTTCCTTGACCGCAGCGATATAGCTGGCTGGGCTGGCGGGCTGTTCGTCGCGGTAGCAGACGCCGAGACCGCCACCGAGGTCGAGGTGGTTGATGGTTATTCCCAGAGTGGCGAGTTCATCAATCAGTGCCAGCAGGCGATCGAGGGCGTCAAGAAAGGGATCAATCGAGGTCAGCTGGCTGCCAATGTGGCAGTCGACGCCGATCACCTGAATACCGGGCAGGCTGGCGGCACGCTGGTAAACCGCCGGAGCGCGTTCGATATCGATACCAAACTTGTTGTCTTTCAGTCCGGTAGAAATATAGGGGTGTGTCTGGGCATCCACGTCTGGATTGACCCGTACTGATACGTGGGCAATCACACCCATCGCGGTGGCAACGTCATTGAGACGTTCCAGCTCGTCTTCCGATTCGAGGTTAAAACAGCCAACCCCGGCTTCGAGCGCGCGGCGCATTTCGATGGCCTGTTTGCCAACCCCGGAGAACACCATGCGAGTGGGGTCGCCACCGGCAGCCAGTGCCCGCTCCAGTTCACCCAGGCTGACAATATCAAACCCTGCACCGAGCTGTGCCAGGACATTCAAGACCGCGATATTGGAGTTGGCTTTGACCGCAAAGCAGACCTGGTGCGGCCACTCTCCCAGTGCTTCGTCATAGGCACGATACTGGCGTTCCAGTGCCTCGCGTGAGTACACATACAGTGGCGTGCCATGCTGGTTTGCGAGTTGGGCAAGGTCGACATGTTCGGCGTGCAGGCTGCCCTGCTGGTAAGTAAAGGCTGACATTTAGCGGGTCGTTTCCGTATCAGGTTGGTCGGGCAGATACAGAGGGCCTTTTTGACCACAGCCGCTGAGTACCAGTGTCGCCAGTAACAGGGCGGTCAGTAGTGGCAGCGATGGCAGACGGCAAATCAGGTTTGTCATGGGCAATGGAATAATCTGCTTGCGGGCGTTGCCAGTGTCTGGCTCTGGTCAAACGACTCAGATGGGCGATGGACTGGCGCGCGGGTTCTGTATCTTGAATTTGCACGCATTATACACCGCCTGTGCAGGCTGTCTTGATCGGTAAGAACCCGTGTGGCGTTATTCAGAGGTTACTTTGCATGGCCTGATTGATTTTGGCCTCCAGCACCTGCTTCTGCTGCCAGTGCGTCAGTAGCAACTGATTGCCAGGGTCGGCGAAGACAACGTCACTGAGATAGCACGGGTAGTGCTGCTGTTGACTGCGTCGTTGTATAACGGCGGCGCTGATATCCCGATAGAGATGCTGGCCATGTTGCCAGATGCTGAATTCGGCATAGTTACAGTACAAGGTTGGCTGGTTATCGATGTCAAACCGGGCCGTCAGCTCAATGGCAGCGGGTGTTTCCGCCAGGACGGGAATGTCCCGCTGCAGTACCTGCCAGTGGCCCGCCGCCGCACTGCTGTTGGTGGCAGGGCGGTTGTTATCGGTCGGTGCTTTCAGTTCGTACAGGGTCAGTCCCTCAAACTGCGGATGGTTGCTATGCCAGCGTTGTTGCAACCGGCGCAGAAAGCGCAAAGTGGGTAGCAGCCAGTGAGCCAGTTCTGTCCGGCGTATGCGCTGATGCACTAATGCGGCCCATTCGTCGACCAGATAGAAATCCAGCTGGTCTCCCTGACGCTGATAAAACAGCTGCCAGCGGCGTGGCTGGCAATGCAACATCAGCTCGTTGAGCGGCAGCGGCAGTTGGCTCACCCAGCGATCGACGGCGCTTGGACAAAAGTGCGACGCCGGTTGCGCCAGGTGAGTCATCAGGGTTGGCGTGTCATTCAGGGCAATCACTTGCCAGCGCGGCGCGGTGTCTTTGGATGCCGGTGTACAGGCCTCAAGGCTGTAGCAGCGTTCACCCAGCTGATACAGGAAGCGCCCCTGACGGCGGCGGTAGTGGGCGAGGGCGGATGAGAGTAACTGCAAGGTACGCTGGCGAACACGGGCGGCGCGATGCTTGCTGAAGCTGTGTATTTCCAGTGAGGCTCGCTGTTGGCGGTCGGCCAGCAGTGGCATCAGTAGACACAGCGCTTCATTCAATGCCTGTTCTCCTTGGAAACGGTAGACCTGCCATTCGTTCCAGCTGTTGCAGGCGAGGATATCAATGGTTGAAACCAGATTGTGATGGCTGCTGCTGAAGTTGAGCGCGTCATTCTGGTCACTGAGTTTTTGTAAACCAGCCTGGCTGTAACGTTCCAGTGGGTCGGTAGTGACGTTAATAAACACGGTTAATGATTGAATGGCAGGGCCTTTTGACCAGTCGGTTAGCGAGCGGTGACGTATCATCTGCCCGGCCAGGGTGGCCAGAGTACGGGTTAATTCGTAGCGACTAATGGCGTCGTCCGGGTAGCAGCTGATGCGGGTATCGCGGTTGATCAGACTGTTGCTGATGGCAAAGGCGAGTAATTCGATCAGGCTTGGACTTTGGCGCAGAATGCGGTGATCCGGTGGGGGTTTTTGCCAATACCCCGGTGCCAGTTGCCAGACGCCGGGATAGCGCAACAGGGTCAGCTGGCTTTGTGCCAGCGATGGGCTGATGCCAGGGTTGATCTGGATGATTTTACCCGGTCGTGAGTCAAAGGCGGCAATCAGCTGATTGCCAAGGGTCTGAATATCGGTCGGACTGATGTGCAAGGTGTTGGCATGGCGTTGACTGAATTGGCTGAGACTGCGGTAACTGCCGAGTAATTCGGCCACCAGGTCATTACGCTCGCGGAAGACTTGCTGCGGCGACCACTGCGCCTTGCTGTCATGTTCAAACAGATCCGCTTCTGACCATTGCCATTCGGTTGTCAGCTGCTGCATCAGTTTGGCGCGCCAGTCCTGTTGGCGTGCAGCCAGTGTTAGGCGACTGAGTTTGAGACCGGTCTTGTCGTAAAACGCCCGTCGGATCAGCTCCAGTCGCGCAGGTTGCTGGTTGGTCAGACTCTGGCTGACGCGCTCCAGCATCAGCAGGTAGGCATCGCTGTCGCGGCTGGTGGTGCGGTTGTTGTGGATGTTGTGCTTCAGATCCTGGCACAACGGCTGAATCTTCGGGTATTGGCTGGCGTATTCGCGATACAGCAGCAGTTTCAGCAGCGCCTTGTAGGGGCCGCTCATGCCTTTGTGTAACTGCCAGAGTGCGGCACCCAAAAACTCATCCACCGGAATGGTGCTGATATCGCCAAAGTGCAGCCACTGGTCGGCCTTGATCTGGTGGCGGTTGATCAGCTCTTGCCAGTATTGATCACTGTTTGCACTGTTATTATTGTCAGCGCGTTGTTCCGGGATCAGCCACCAGCGCGGGTAGCGCCCTGCCAGCCAGACGGAGCTGCGGTAGAATTCGTCCAGTAATAACAAATATTGGCTGGTGCCACAGTCTTCGCCGCTGGCAGCCTGTTGTTGGCCCCGCCTGAATTCTTCCAGATCCATAACAAACAGATGCACTTCGGTGTTGTGGCTGGCGGCCCACTTCTCGATGCGCTGGCATCGGTTCTGCAGCTTTTCTTGCTGCGCCGGGTCAAGCGGCTGATTCAGGCAGACCCAGATATCGAGATCACTGTGGCGGTTCTGGGCCAGTGAACCCATGCTGCCCATGAGGTAAAGCCCGCCGATGGCGTAATGGGCAGGGGGAGCCTGGTTCAGGCGCGGGATGGAGCGAATCAAATGCCGTAACGCCTGTTCAGTGTTGGCCGTGACCTGGTAGTGATCAATCCCGCAAGGTGTCTGATGATCGACAAAACCGGGCAACTGTGGGTGATTGACGTGCAGCAGCAGCGGTAGCAGATCCAGCAGTCGTTGTTGTCGCACGTGCAGTTGCGTGCGGGCATTGGAGAGCCGCTGCTGATTCAGCTGCAAAAAATTGTCTTGCCACTGGCGTAGCTGAAAATGATCGGGGAGCGGGATGGGTAAGGGCATATATCCAGTATAGGAGGCCTGTATCGATTGGCCTGCCCTGCTGGATATATTTGTTGGGTATGGATTGCGTCGGTTTATTGGTCGGGCTGTTTACCAACCATCAGGGTTGACGCCGGAAGACTTTGAAACCCTCAACAAAGGTAGCGACTACCTGGCCAGAGCGGCCGTAGCTATCCTGTTGCTGCGGGTTGATCAGGCTGGCATTAAACAGCTGGCCTTCTTCGAAACCGGAACGTAACCCGAGCGTGGCTGCCGGGACTGAACTCAGTGCCGACAGTGCTGCATGCAGCGTCAGCTCGCCGCAATTGACCCGTTCCAGCAGCAGTCCAATAAACAGGTCATACATGGCCATACCCGCTGCTGCATCGGCAAAGGGGGCTTTTTTGGCGGCAATTTCGTGGGGCTGGTGATTGGAACAAATCGCCAGTTCACCGTTGTTGATGGCTGCCAGCAGCGCCTGTCGATCGGACTCGCAACGCAGTGGCGGTAACACGTGGTAACGGCTGTTGTAGCCGTTGACCTGGGCATCGGTATAACAGAGGTTGGCTAATGCGACATCGCCACTGACCCGCAGGCCGCGCTGGCGGGCGTCGTTCAGCATGCTGACGCTGCGAGCACAACTCAGTTGGCTGATATGAGCGCGTACACCGGTTTGTTCAACCAGTAACAGGATTTGCGCCAGCGCGATGGTTTCGGCCGTTTCCGGAATCCCGGCCAGGCCCATGCGGGTCGCGGTTGGGCCTTCGTGCATCACTCCGCCGTTGGAGAGTGCGGCGTCATCAGCGGATAAAAACAGCAGAATATCGTAGGTAGCGGCGTATTCCATCAGGCGGCGCAGAACGTAGCTGTCCTTGATTGGCTGACGGGCGTTACTCAGGGCAATACAGCCGGCATTACGCAAGCTGACCATGTTCGCCAGCTGCTCGCCCGCCAGTCCTTGAGTCAGTGCCCCCAGTGGCAAGACCCTTGAATACCCAGCGCTGCCGGCTTTGTCTTGCATCAGCTGAATAACCGCCGGGCTGTCAGCAACGGGTTTGGTTAACGGCTGGGCACACAGCTGGCTGAATCCCGCCGCCGCCGCCGCCCGGGTTTCGCTAGCGATGGTGCCGCGCTGGGTGTAGCCCGGTTCGTTGAGGTAACTGCTGAGGTCGATAAAGCCGGGCACCAGCCAGTGGCCCTGGGCATCGAGGGTTGATTCTATGGTGCCACCGGCCGGTTTTTGGCCAATGGCGCGAATCCGGCCTTCGGCCAGATACAGGTCACAGACGGCATCCAGTTGCTGGGCTGGTGCAATGACGCGGGCATCACGAATATGCAGGTATTTCATTCGGCGGCCTCTGTGGAATGTAATGCTTCTTGCTGACTGGCCTGTTGTCCACTCATGGCCATGGCCATCACCGCCATGCGAACGGCGATACCATAACTGACCTGATTGAGAATGACGGATTGAGGGCCATCGGCAACGGCGGATTCAATTTCGACGCCACGGTTGATCGGACCTGGGTGCATAACGATGGCGTCGGGTTTGGCCAGGGCCAGCTTGTCGGTGGTCAGACCGTAGAGTTTGAAAAACTCGCTTTCACTGGGCAGCAAGGCGTTTTGCATCCGCTCTTTTTGCAGGCGCAGCATGATCACCACGTCGCAGTCTCGCAATGCCAGATTCAGGTCGTAGTAGGCTTTGGCCCCTAACGATTCGATGTCTTTCGGCAGCAGAGTAGCCGGGCCAACCACGCGGACTTCCGCTGCGCCCAGTGCCAACAGGGCATGGATCTGGGAGCGGGCAACGCGGGAGTGCAGAATATCGCCGACGATGGCAACGATCTGTCCTTCTATTTGTTGCTTGTGGCGACGAATGGTCAACATGTCGAGCATTGCCTGGGTCGGGTGCGCATGGCGCCCGTCTCCGGCATTGATGATGGCGACGTTGGGGGTGACCTGTTCGGCAATAAAGTGGGCGGCACCGGAATCTGCATGACGGACGACAAACATATCGCTGTACATGGCTTCCAGATTCCACAGCGTGTCCATCAGCGTTTCACCCTTGGCAGTCGCTGAGCGCTGGATGTCGAGGTTGAGAATATCGGCCGACAGGCGGGTGGCGGCCAGCTCGAAGGTGGAGCGGGTGCGGGTGCTGTTTTCAAAAAACAGGTTAACCACGGTTTTGCCGCGCAGCAGCGGGACTTTTTTGACGGCCCGCTCCTGGGTGCTGATAAAGGAATCGGCGGTGTCGAGGATTTCGGTCAGCAATGCCTTGCTGAGTCCCTCGGTGGTCAGAAAGTGTTTTAGCCTGCCGTCTGCAGTGAGCTGAAGCTGGCTGGGATCAGTTGTCATAGGAGAACCATGTGTGTTGTAACCAAACCGGGTGGGATGCCAGAGCACCCCGAATACGAGTGTCAGAGCAGGCTGATGGCCAATGGCTCCGGGCCACTGAGTTTGATCAGCTGGCCGTCATTGAGCGTCAGGCGAGCGGCGCAAACGTCAGGCTGAATCGGTAATTCGCGGCGGCCAATATCAAACAGCGCAACCAGGGTGATGCTGGCCGGACGACCGTAGTCAAACAGCTCGTTGATGGCTGCCCGTACAGTGCGGCCGCTCATGATCACGTCGTCGACCAGTACCACGTGGCGGTCTTCAATGGTGTCGGGCAATTCAGACCCTTTGACTTCGGGGTGCAGGCCGTGACGGGTAAAGTCATCGCGATAAAAGCTGATGTCGACGCTGTAAAGCGGCTCTTGCGGTTGCAGTTGCTGATGCAGCCGCTCGGCAATCCAGACGCCACCGGTACGAATGCCAATGATCAGCGGTTGTTCAATCTTGTGTTGCTGCAGGTGGCTGCCCAGTGCGGTTGCCAGTGTGCTGCAGGCGAGCTGAATATCCGGTAATTGCATGGGGCTTCTCCCTGTTACTGCGCGTCATCGGGGCGAGGGTGCTCGCCCATCCAGCTTTCGAGAATCAATTGTGCTGCCAGACCATCAACCGAGTGTCGGCCAAAATCGCGCTCACCGCTATCGGCGATCACCATGCCTTTGGCTTCATAGCTGGTCAGGCGCTCGTCGTGGGTAAACGACGGCTTGTGCAGACGGCCTTCCAGGCGTCGGGCAAATTTGGCGGCACGGGTGCTCATGTCACTGGCACTGCCGTCCATATTTAATGGCAGGCCAACCACAAAGGCATCCGGCTGCCATTCATTGACCAGTGCGGTCAGGGTATCCCAGTTGGGTATGCCATCGTTTGCTTTGAGCGGTGTCAGGGCGCTACTGCTGCCAGTCAGGCGTTGGCCAATGGCGACACCAATTCGTTTGGTACCAAAATCAAACGCCATGACTTGTATGACACGAGCAGGAATGTGACTCATCAGGCATGGCCTATCTGGGCAGACAAGGCTGAGCCGCTGACACCCAGGCGGTTCAGTGCAGCCTGGTAAAGTGTTTCTGGAGGTGTGTCAAACAGTAACTCGGCGTCGGCTTCAACGGTCAGCCAACTATTACCGAGAATTTCCTCATCCAGTTGCCCTGGGCCCCAACCGGAATAACCCAGTGCTAATCGGTAGTTATCCGGCCCGGCCCCCTGGCCAATGGCTGTCAAAATGTCTTTGGAGGAAGTCAGATGGGCAAAGGCACTGATGGTTTCGGTGGCATTCCAGTGGCCGGGCTGTTGATGCAGGATAAAGCCCTGCTCCGTGCCGACTGGGCCACCGCCGAGCATAACGGCGTTAATGTCTTGATGGCGAGTAATCGCCAGTTGTTCACAAACGGCGGCAAAATCGACATCGAGCGGCTTGTTTAGCACCAGTCCCATAGCGCCATCCTGATCGTGTTCACAAAGGTAAATGACGGCGCTTTCAAACCAGCTGTCTTGCAGTTGCGGCATGGCGATCAGCAGCTGGTTGCCGAGGCTGTTGAGTTCTTTCATCAGGAGCCTTCCGAGAGGTAACGGTTACCCTTGAATTGCCAGGTACGGATGATTTCGAGGATGTCGGTGGTTTTGCGCATCTCGTCGGTAAACGGGGCAAAAGGGGCCGACATACGCACAATGCGCAGCGCTGCATCGTCGAGCACTTTGCGGCCAGACGATTCGAGGATTTCAAGGTCGTTGATGGTGCCATTCGGGTTAATAGACACCAACACTCTCAGGCGACAGTTATCAAAACAGTTCTCTGCTTCTTTCGGGTAATTGAGTGTGCCCATCTTTTCAATTTTGCTGCGCCAGGAATTGACATAGTAGGCGTCGCTGGCCTTCATGGTGGAGGCTGCCGTCAGGCGCTGGACTCGCGGTCGTTTGGCATAGGCCTGGCGCATACTGTCGAGTTTGGCTTCCAGACTGGCCATTTCCAGGCTGCGCTGCAACAGCATTTTTTGCGGGCCTTCGGGAACCGGTTTGGCTTCGGCGGGTGGTTGTTTTTCGCGACTGATGGCCTTGATGGTGCTGGCCGCAGTGGTGGTTACTGGAGATGGCGTGTTGGCAATAGCTTTGGGGGCGGATACTTCCTGCTTCTGCACTGAGGCAGGAGTAATGTCGTTACTTTGGAAAGGTGCCTTGACGTCGGTTGTCAGCATACGGGCATCTTCTTCTGTGCCGCTACCTTCCTGGTTTTCCTGGGCGAGAAAGTCGGCTTTTTCCGGAGCCTTGTCGCTGCGATAGCTGGCCAGGGTAACTTCGAGTGTTTTTGACAGATTGCTGCGGTCGTCTGGACTGAAGCTGACACCCAATACAATCATGGCGTGAATCAGCAAGGCCAGAAACAGGGTAAAAACTAGACGATCGGAACTGGAGACAACGGCAGCAGTCATGAGGGTATCTGTCGCAGAACGGCTTCGGTTAAAAATGGCGGGTGGCAATGACTGCGCAGTCTGCGCTGATCCCCGGCTTTTGTCCACCTGCCGGGGATCAACACCTGTCGATACCGACTGATTCAGTGAATCAGTCGAGTTTTGCCAATAATGTTGAGATCAGCTGGCTGGCGATATCAATGCCCGAATCGCGGCTGATTTCCCGCACGCAGGTCGGGCTGGTGACATTGATTTCCGTCAGGCAGCTGCCAATCACATCCAGACCAACAAAATACAAGCCCCGTTTTTTTAATTCCGGGCCGATCTGTCTGGCGATGGCAAAATCGTTATCTGACAGGGGGCGTGTTTCACCACGGCCACCTGCCGCCAGGTTGCCCCGGGTTTCTCCTTTGGCCGGAATACGGGCCAGGCAGTAAGGCACCGGTTCGCCGTCAATCATCAGGATACGCTTGTCACCCTCGGTAATATCCGGGATGAACTTTTGCGCCATGATTTGCTGGCGGCCGTGGTTGGTCAGGGTCTCGATGATAACGCTGACATTCGGGTCGTCATGCTTCAGGCGAAAGATCGAGGAGCCACCCATGCCATCCAGTGGCTTAAAAATGACATCCTTGTGTTGCTGATGAAAATGCCGCAGCAGCTCGGCGCTGCGAGTCACCATGGTGGGGCTCATCAACTCAGGAAAGTGCGTGGCAAACACTTTTTCATTACAATCACGCAGGCTTTGGGGTTTGTTGGCGATCAGCACGCCCGCTTGTTCCGCCAGTTCCAGAATATAAGTGCTGTAGATAAATTCGCCATCAAAGGGCGGATCCTTACGCATTAGTACAATGTCGAGATCGGTTAATGGCTGGTGTTGCCATTCACCCAGATCAAACCAGTGGTCGGGATCCAGACTGACGCTCAGAGGGGCCATTCGCGCCATTGCGCGGCCTGTGTCAATATACAAGTCGGCCTGTTCCATGTAAAAAAGCTCACAGCCAAGTGTTTGTGCTGCGTTCAGCAAGGCGAGCGATGTGTCTTTCTTGACGCTGATGGTATCAATGGGATCCATGACAACCCCGAGTTTTCTGGCCATTCTGTTTTCCCCGTAATAAAAGTCTGATCTGGATTCTATATCAATCAGGTCTCTGTTCGGTGAAACAGTTTTGACATGGGAACCTTATAGCTTGGTACATTAATGTGTGATACAAAAGTGCACCGTAACGTCACACGCATGCGGTCGCGGCCGGAAACAGCAATTAACGATCGGATGGTTAAGGCCCTTATATGGACGACAACTTTCAAAATATCAAAGTGATGGTCATCGACGATAGCAAGACCATTCGTCGCACAGCAGAGACGCTGCTGAAAAAAGTAGGCTGCGAGGTGATTACGGCAACCGATGGCTTTGATGCCCTCGCCAAAATCGCAGACACCAGCCCGAATATTATTTTTGTCGATATTATGATGCCGCGCCTGGATGGCTATCAGACCTGCGCGCTGATAAAAAACAATTCCAAGTACAAGTCCACGCCAGTGATCATGCTTTCAAGTAAAGACGGTCTTTTCGATAAGGCAAAGGGCCGCATTGTAGGTTCTGACGAATATCTCACCAAGCCGTTCAGTAAGGACGAGCTGCTGGGTTCAATCCGGCAATACGTAAAATCATAAGACAAGCACGCGAAGCATTAAGGGGTACCAAGCATGGCTCGCATTCTGGTAGTAGACGATTCTCCAACAGAAACCGAAGTGTTTCGTTCCATGCTGGAGAAAAATGGTCATGAAGTCCTCACCGCCGAAAATGGCGCGGACGGCGTGGCGCTGGCAAAACAGGAAAAGCCGGACGTAGTGTTGATGGATATTGTCATGCCGGGGCTGAATGGTTTTCAGGCGACCCGTCAGCTGACCAAGGACGCAGAAACCGCAGAAATTCCGGTTATTATCGTGACCACCAAAGATCAGGAAACTGACCGAGTGTGGGGCAAGCGTCAGGGTGCCAGCGGCTATCTGGTGAAACCGGTGTCGGAAAGCATTTTGCTGTCTGAAATCAATTCGGTTATGGCCAAGTAACGATGAGCCCATTTGCGCTGCTTGTCAGCATCGCCGAACGCAGTCGCCGTAATGCCTCTGAGCTGCCACAGCAGATCGAGGTTGTTACCTATTGGCGGGGTGTCGGTTTTATGCTGGCGGGTTACGAGTTTGTGGCAGATATGGGACAGGTAGCAGAAATATTGCAGCCTCCCAGGATGACCAAGGTACCCGGTGTTCGTAGCTGGGTACTGGGAGTGGCCAATGTTCGAGGCCGTCTTGTACCGGTGATGGATCTGGCCGGTATGCTGGGGTTGACGGGCAAGGCTAACTGGCGTTCCCGTCGGGTGTTGGTGGTGGAGCAGGGCGATGTCTTGACGGGTTTGCTTGTCGATGCTGTGCTGGGGATGCAGCAGTTTCCGATGGATACCATGAGCGAATTGGCTCAAGTCGACCCGGCGTTGGAAAAATACACTCGCCACGGCTTTGACCGGAATGAAAAGGTCTGGTCGATTTTCCGTATTGACGAACTGATTCAATCCCCGGAGTTTATGCAGATCGCGGTTTGACCGGGTTCTGAGGTGACTCCATTCGGGGCGCCAGGATAATGCATGCAGTAAGTGTGGAGACAAGGGCATGAGTTCGAAAGCTGGTAACGTCTTTTCGACGGTTTTGAAGAACGGAGTCAATGGTGTTCTGGCAGTGCTGCTGGTTACATGTCTTGGCTTGTTTATTGGTATCACGGTCTATGTAAACAGTTTGCAGAACCGGGATGAACAATACATTGAACATGCTGGCGAGTTGCGGGTGTTGTCGCAGGAAATGGCGACCAACGCCGTGGAATCAGCGTCCGGCAACCGTGAAGCGTTTGAACAGCTGCGGGTGGCCCGTGATAACTTCGAGGAACGTTGGGGTTACTTGAATAATGGTAATGCGGCGACGGGTCTTGAGCCGGCTGAAGTGGCGACGATGACCAACGTGCAGCAGGTCTGGGATGGTGTCAGTCAAAACGCCGACCAGATTATTCGCGCCCAGGACATTATTCTTTCTCTGCACGAAGTAGCGGCAACCTTGTCTGAAACGATTCCCCAGCTGCAGGTGGAATACGATGAGATTGTAGAAATTCTGCTCGATAACGACGCGCCCGCTGACCAGGTCGCCGTAGCCCAGCGACAGTCCTGGCTGGCAGAACGTATTGTCCGGTCGGTTAACAAGGTACTCACTGGTGGTGAAGACGCGGTGATGGCAGCTGATGCGTTTGGTCGTGATGCTTCGTTGTTCGGTCGGGTGCTGAACGGCATGGTGCAGGGCAACGTGGCCATGAACATCTCCAAGGTGACGGATGAGGAAGCTGTACTGGCCCTCTCCGAGATTTCCGAGCTGTTTGAGTTCGTATCCGGATCGGTAGATGAAATTCTCGAAACATCGCCAGAACTGTTTCAGGTTCGTGAAGCATCTGACAGCATCTTTGTTAACTCTCGCGTGCTGCTGAACCAGACATCAGAACTGACTGAAACCATCCTTACCGAAGCGGATGAACGATCCGTATTGCAGGCGCTGGGATACGGTGCTGCGGTTTTTGCCATCATGATCATGATCGCTCTGGGTTATTTGTCTTATCAGTCAACCCGTCGTGACCTGGAAGAAACAGAAAGCCAGAACCAGCAAAACCAGATGGCGATTTTGCGACTCCTTGACGAAATTGCTGACCTTGCCGATGGTGACTTGACCGCCTCAGCAACGGTAACCGAAGACTTTACCGGTGCGATTGCTGACTCCATTAACTACGCCATCGACCAGATGCGCTCACTGGTATCGGCGATTAACGAAACAGCGGTACAGGTATCGTCAGCGGCCCAGGAAACTCAGGCTACGGCGATGCATCTGGCGGAAGCTTCTGAGCACCAGGCGCAGGAAATTGCCGGCGCCTCGGCGGCGATTAACGAAATGGCGGTATCTATTGACCAAGTATCGGCTAACGCTTCGGAATCGTCCGCGGTTGCGGAGCGGTCGGTAGCGATCGCCAATAAGGGTGCTGAAGTGGTACAGGCGACGATCAACGGCATGGATAACATCCGTGAGCAGATTCAGGAAACGTCCAAACGTATCAAGCGACTGGGTGAGTCTTCCCAGGAAATTGGTGACATTATCTCGCTGATTACCGATATTGCTGACCAAACCAATATTCTGTCTCTTAACGCTGCGATTCAGGCCTCCATGGCTGGTGATGCGGGTCGAGGCTTCGCGGTGGTAGCGGACGAAGTTCAGCGTCTGGCGGAACGTTCCGCTGCTGCAACCAAACAGATTGAGGCGCTGGTTAAAACGATTCAGAACGATACCAACGAAGCGGTAATCTCGATGGAACAAACTACCACTGAGGTGGTACGGGGTGCCCGTCTGGCGCAAGACGCCGGTGTGGCCCTGGAAGAAATTGAGAACGTATCGAAAAACCTGGCGGAACTGATTCAGAACATCTCCAACGCTGCCCGTCAACAGGCCTCTTCTGCTGGTCATATTTCCAACACGATGAATGTCATCCAGGAAATTACCTCGCAGACTTCTGCGGGTACCACGGCTACCGCGAAATCGATTGGTAACTTGGCTGAAATGGCCAACAAACTGCGTGAGTCTGTAGCGGGCTTCAAGCTGCCTGAAGCAGACCTGGATATGGAGCAACAACAGGTTCTGTAATAACAGTCCTGGTTGAGACTCCTTATGAATCATCAGATTCGTCCTGCTGTCAGCACGATGCCAGAGCTTAACGACGATCAGTTTGTTCGTTGGCAAGCTCTGCTGGAAGAGCGAACGGGGATGTGCATGCCCGTTCAGCGGCGGACTTTTCTGCAGACCAGTCTGGGTATCCGGATGCGTGAAATTGCATGCAGTGATTACTCGGAGTATTACAGCAAGGTGGTCAGTGGCCCATCGGGTGCTATTGAATGGAATACCCTGGTAGATCGACTGACTGTGCAGGAAACCCGTTTTTTTCGGGATCCGGATGCTTTTGAGTTTGTTGGTAATTATATCCAGAAAATGGCCAATACCTTGACGGCTGGCCAAACGCTTGAAATGTGGAGTGTAGGCTGCTCATCTGGAGAAGAGGCATACAGTCTGGGCATGGTTGCTGATCAGTATCTTACTCCCGCAGAGCGCCAATATGCGGTGACAGGGACGGATATATCCACGTTTGCCTTGCGCAAGGCGCGAGCGGCCAGTTATCAATTGTCTGCCCTCGGGTGGATACCAGACAGCCACCGCGACCAATACTGCCTCCGTACTGACGACGGTCATATGCAGGTGACTGATACAGTTCGTCAGCGTTGCTGCTTTACTCAGGTGAATCTACTGAATCTTTCCGCATTTCCGCTGCAGTCTCAGCATGTGATCTATTGCCAAAATGTGCTGATTTATTTCCGGCGCTGGCGGCGTCGGGAGATTCTCAATGTACTTGCCGAACGGCTGGTTCCAGGTGGCATCCTGGTGATTGGTCTTGGCGAAATTGTAGACTGGCGCAATCCTCTGGTTGAGCCGGTTGGTGGTGGCAAGTTGACAGCATATGTCCGTAAGCAAAACGATTCTAACAGGGAGAGCAAACGGCGATGAGTCAGGATTACATCGCCCTGGAATGGGTGAAAGGGGAAATCCAGGAAACACTCCAGCAAGCCCAGCAATCACTGGAAGCTTATGGTGAAAACCCCCAAGACAACAGCAGACTGAAGTTCTGCTTCAGCTACCTGCATCAGGTTCATGGCACGCTCCAGATGGTGGAGTTTTATGGTGCCGCCTTGTTGGCAGAGGAAATGGAAGCAGTTGCGGCGGCGCTGGCGGATGGCCAGCTCAGAAACGAACGAGATGGTCTGGAAGTGCTGATGCAGGCCATTATTCAGTTGCCCCACTATCTGGATCACATCCAGGTTGGCCGACGTGACCTTCCTGTTGTTTTGCTCCCTATCCTGAATGAACTGCGCTCCGCTCGCGGGGAAAACCTGCTGTCTGAAACCGCACTCTTCAGCCCTCGGATGCAACGCCGAGCGGTGTTGACACCGGCGCAGCTTGCACGTTTTACCAATGCCGATTTTCAGCAATGGATTCGCAAGGTTCGTCAGATGTTGCAGGCGGCAACATCGCAGTTACTACAGAATAAAAAACCCGAGGTCGCCAAGGAATATCTGCTGAAAGTTTTCAGTCGGTTACACAATGCGCTCGGGCATACGCCGTTTGGTGTGGTTTGGCAGCCAGCGATGGCGTTCAGTGAGTGGTTGATTGGCCAGCAACATATGCCCGCCAGCGCCAAGATGCTGTTGCGTGAACTGGATCATATGCTGAAAAACCTGATCGCCGATGGCGAACGGGTGCTTAATCAGGCGGCATCAGATGAACTGGTCAAGAACCTGCTGTTTTATGTCGCCCGAACCAGCGTCCAGGGTGATGCTATCGCCGCTGTACAAGAAGCATTTCAGCTGGATGCTGCGTTGCCGACAGAAGATGAAATTCAGCGCGAAAGAGAGGCTCTTTCAGGCCCTGACCGGGATACGGTTGGCCAGGTTCTGACGGCATTGGCTGAAGAAATTACGGCGATCAAGGATAAGCTTGACCTTGCTATGCGTGACGGCAGTGGCAGTGTTGAATCTCTGCAGCGGGTGTTGCCTGCAGCGAAACAAGTCAGTGATACCATGGGGATGCTGGGCCTGGGAGCACCACGGCTAGTGATACAAGAACAACTGTCGGTTCTTGAAGAGATGCAGCAATGTGGTGTTCTTGATAACACCCGTTTGTTTGATGTGGCGGGTGCCTTGTTGTTTGTTGAGGCCACGCTGTCCGGAATGATTCGGGAAGGCAATCTGGAAGACGGTGGTGAAACCGGTGCTCTGACGGATGCCCAGAAGGCTGTTTTGCGTGAAGCCCGCAACGTTCTTGAGCAGGTTAAGGACGCGATCATTGCGTACGTTGGTAATCAGTGGAATACCAACGAATTGAGCGACGTTCCTGGTCTGCTGCATTCAATCGCCGGTTCGTTGCGTATGGTGCCGCTGCCTGATGTGGCCGAAATACTTCATGTTGCGGCGCCATTTGTTGAGCATCTGATCGAGTCTGGAGCGCGTTCCGACTGGACAACGCTAGACAACTTTGCTGATGTGCTATCGGGTGTAGAGTATTTTATTGAACGCTATACCGATAATCCACACAACTCTGGTGACGATATTCTCCAACGCGTGTGGGTATCGCTTGAAACTATCACGGGTGTTCGTGCTGCAGCGGTGGTTGAGGCTGACGCTGAAAAGGCGCGCCTGGCCGAAACAGCACCGTCGGCGCTACCGGATGAAAGCGCTCGGTTTGAAGAAAATGCTGTACTGGCTGCGACAGATGCCAATACTGTTGAGCCAGAGCCAGAGCCAGAGCCAGAGCCAGAGCCAGAGCCAGAGCCAGAGCCAGAGCCAGAGCCAGAGCCAGAGCCAGAGCCAGAGCCAGAGCCAGAGCCAGGCAAGGATGACCTGGTGGTCAGTGCTTCACTAAATGACACCGAAGACGGCGACGTCGGCCTAAAAAGTACGCCTGTTGTTGTAGTGGGTGTTGAGCCCGGCACTGCAGCCAAACGGTCTTTGCTGCCACCGGCTCCTGTATCGGTGGCAGATCTTATTGTTAATGATGTTGATGATCTTATCGACGATGAGATTATTGAAATCTTCCTGGAAGAAGCAGAAGAAGTTACCGAAACCCTGAAAGAATACTGGCCTCAGTACAAACGGGATATCTCCGATGCTGAAGCGCTAACGACTGTTAGGCGTGCGTTCCATACTCTCAAAGGGAGTGGACGCATGGTTCAGGCACTGATTATTGGCGAGTTGGCCTGGTCGATTGAAAACATGTTCAATCGGGTGATCGACAAGACCATTTCAACCAGTGATAACCTGATTGATATTGTTGAGCATGTAATGAGTGTGTTGCCAGCACTGATTGATGACTTCCGCCAACGTGGTGGGCCCAGTATCGATACTCAACCATTGATGGACTATGCCTATGCCTTGGCTGCAGGACTGGCTGTGCCAGACCTGGCTGAAGTCCTTGGCACACCATCGACGGCGTCAGAAGAGACGTTGTCAGATGGGATCCAGGAGCCGGATGACGACAGTGCTTTGCTGGAAGTGTTTGTACAGGAAGCGAATGGTCATCTGGATACGGTAAATGAATTTATTGCCGAATCCCGCTTGCATCATTTTGAAAATCCACTTGGCGACCGGGTTCAGCGTGCTCTGCATACCCTCAAGGGCAGTGCTCATATGGCCGGTATCAGTGCCATTGCCAGTCTTGCTGCGCCGCTCGAACGCCTGTTCAAGGAATTACGTGCCTACCAGGTGAGTAACAGTGAGTTGCTGGTCGATCTGATCACCACTGGAACCGCATTGATAGCGACTGCCTTGCAGAACAAGGCCGGACTGCACCGTAATCTGACCGAAGAGGAACAAGGCTATCTTCACCGCATTGAAGATGTTGAAAAGTCGTTGCTGGCGGCACTGTTGCTGGATGATGGTGCGATCATCAAGACTCCTAATCCTCAGGCTATTTCGCAATTTCTGGCGAATGGCATGGACTCCTTGCTAGAGGCTGATTTATTACTCAGGAAGTGGCAGCAGACCGGTGACTTTGGAGTGCTTGAGGCCTTGTGTAATGATCTTGTTGAAGTCGCCGATGGTGCAGACCAGGCAGAACAACCACGCATTCATGAGTTGGCGACAGGGCTGCACGGTTTTTACCAACAGGCCAGTAAAGCCGGGGCGGAAACCCAAGCCGCAGAGCAAAATAACTGGGTTGAACTGGCGATGGAAGGTCAGGAGCAACTGTTAAACATGATGGACTGCCTGGCCGCTGGTCAGGTACTGGAGCGGCCGATTATTCTTGACCGGATTTTAGGCGTTACCCATCTGCTGGAAGCCTGGCTGACTGATGCTGCTGGAGCAGAGGGTGACGGTGACAACGCCCCTTTTGGTGAAGCGCCGGTCTTGTCTGAGGGAGATACCCCTTCCACTGATGCGATTCCCGTTTTATCAGTAACGGCTGCGTTCGAAGCAGATACCGATACGGTCGAAAATGAGGCAGTAGACGCTGTGCCTCCGGCTTCGTTTGAATGGGATGTTGTTGAAACTGAAATCGATTTTCAGGCAGAGGAAGAAAAGAGCGATGCCGTTGAAGACAGCAGGATTATTGCTGATGTATCGGACGAGATTGAAATACAGCTCCCTGAAAGCGACGTAAGCAATGCCGCAGCAGAGATTGAATTTGTTCTCGACGAGCCAGACGTCGCAGAAGATATAACTGCTGTTGTTAATGCTGATGATACGAAAGAGGCAGGTTTTGAAGTCGAGTGGGTATCAACGGATGCCGCTTCCAGGGAAGAACAGGCTGACGAAGAATTACCGTTACTGTCCGCTGAACCTTTTGTGCCGCAGCGTCTGGATGTTGATGGGCCGGAAGTGGATTTCAGTGATCTCGGAAGTGCTTTTGAGCTGGATGATCCGGTCCGTGAAGAGCATCGGGAAGCGTTTGATAACCCGGAGACAATGGATACCAATGACCTTGTTGAGACGCCAGAGGCCGAGAATAGCCTATCTTTTCCGGATGTGTCCGACAGCGCTACAGAATGGCCCTCACCGCCAGAAAATCTGGCGGTAGACCATGAGTTGCAGAAAAGTATCGAGTCCTTGGGAGAATCGTACCCGGAACAGGATCTTGAAACACTGCTGAGCAGTGTCCCTGTTGTTGATGACACCTTTGCCGAGTTATTAACTAACAATGACATTGTCGAGGACGAGCAATTTGAGCTTGAGGCACCTATTGATTTGCCTGAAGTAGAGGAGCCAACAACAGACCATGGCTTACTGCAGGAGAGCGCGGGTACTGACGGCAATAATGACGGCCATCATATTGTTGCCGCGCATGATATACGGCAGTTAGACGACTCAACAACAATGCCAGAATCTGAGTCGGTCGTAACTAGCCCGCTGGCGGCTGCAACACCTGATCGGATCGTCGATGATGTCCCGCCAGCCATGCTGGTTGATGACGGCAGCGAAGAAATTCTCGAAATCTTCCTGGAAGAAGCCGAAGAGATTATTGAATCCGTCGATCGGGTTCTGGGGGATTGGCGCACCGCGCCTGATAACCTGGTCAACGTGGCGCATTTGCAACGGGATCTTCACACCCTCAAGGGTGGTGCTCGTATGGCCGAACAGGCCGAAGTGGCGGAGCTGTGCCATGATCTCGAAACACTGTACGAACGGATCAACAATGGTCGCCTGGGGGTAGAGCCGGGTTTGTTTACCCTGTTGCAGGCAGCCCATGATGACCTGGGTGGCCAACTGGACAGCATTCGTCATGCTCAAGTGCCCCGGTCAGCAGACAGTATCCTGCTTTCCCTGAAAGCGTATATGCAGGGGGAAGTGGTACACGACCCAAATGCATCCGATGTCACTGAGACTGAGGCGCTGGAGGATCTTGATGATTCTGCGGTTGCCGTTGATCTGGTCAAGTCCGAATCGCTGGACGAAAGTGACCGAGAAATTCTTGAGATATTTCTGGACGAAGCTGCCGAGCTGTATGAAGCGCTGGATCAGGCGGTGCAGGAGTGGGAAAAAACACCGACCAACATGGAGCCTGCGAACGAAGCTCAGCGCGTATTGCATACTTTCAAAGGCGGTGCACGTCTTGCTGGTCTGGTGGCTATCGGCGATCAGGCGCATGAATTTGAAAGTCGTATCCTGCGGGTGCAGCAAGGGTATCTGAATGCGGATCCGGAGTTCTTCAAATCTGCCTATCAGGAGCAGGATGCTCTGGCCCGACAGATCGAACGAATTGGTACCATGCTGCAATCGGGCGAAATGGTATTGCTTGGTGACACCAGTGTTGAGTCGGCACCGCTGGATCAGTGGTCTGACAATCCATCTGTGGAAAAGTGGTTTGCCAACCCTGAATTGGACGATGCGGAAGCGGACGAAGCAGATCAGAAGTCCGTGTCAGCAGCGGTAAAAGCCGAGGATGATGATCCTGGAATTGAAGAAGAACTCCCTGCGCCAGAGTCAGCTCCTGTCCCTGTAGCAAGCGCAAGCGCCGAACCCACAGCCAGTAATGTGGTGCCGCTACGTACGACAATGGCTCCGGTAACAGCGGCGGCTGTGCCAGCGTCGGTTGCCGAAGCAGCACAACAGGTGGCAGCGCGTCGTGCGCCTCAAGAACTGGTCAAGGTCTCAGCCGATTTGCTGGATGATTTGGTCAACCTGGCCGGTGAAACCTCAATTGGTCGTGGTCGTCTGGAACAACAGGTGACTGACTTCTCGCATACGCTGGAAGAAATGGAAGGTACTCTGGATCGTTTGCGCGACCAGTTACGCCGTCTGGATATCGAAACCGAAGCCCAGGTGTTATTTCGTCAAGAACGCCATGGCCCGGAATACGAAGACTTCGACCCGCTCGAAATGGATCGTTATTCCACGATTCAACAGCTGTCACGTGCGCTGATTGAATCCGCCTCGGATTTACTTGATATCAAGGACACGCTGTCCAATAAAACCCGTGATGCGGAAACCTTGCTGCTGCAACAGAGTCGGGTAAACACCGAATTGCAGGAAGGTTTGATGAAGACGCGGATGGTGCCTTTTCAGCGCCTGGTTCCGCGGTTACGCCGGATTGTGCGGCAGGTGAGTCTGGAACTCGACAAACAGGTCGAATTCCGGGTCTTGAATGCCGAAGGCGAGCTCGACCGTACCATTCTTGAACGGATGATTTCTCCGCTTGAACATATGGTGCGTAACGCTGTTGACCACGGTATCGAATCACTCGAAGACCGTCGCGTAGCGGGCAAGCCGGATATTGGTACCATTGATCTGGCCGTCAGCCGCGAAGGCAGCGACGTTGTACTGACTTTGCGCGATGATGGTAAAGGTATTAACCGTGAAGCCGTTCGCGCCAAGGCGATTGAGCGTGGTTTGCTGGCGCAGGATGCACGGGTATCTGATCACGACCTGTTGCAGTTTATTCTGCAGGCTGGCTTCTCGACGGCGAAAAATGTCACCCAGATTTCCGGGCGTGGCGTGGGTTTGGACGTTGTCAGTACTGAAATCAAACAAATGGGTGGTACGGTCGAAATTCTCTCTGAAGAGGGGGCCGGTACACGCTTTGTTGTCCGTTTACCATTCACTGTATCGGTTAACCGGGCGCTGATGGTTCGGATTGGTGACGATTTGTACGCGATCCCTCTGAATAACATTCAGGGCATTGTCAGGGCATCGGGTAATGAGCTGCAGGGCTACTACCAGTTACCATCACAAGACCGGCAGTACCAATATTCCGGGCAGGATTATCGCCTGGAGTATCTTGGTGTCATGCTCGAAAATGAATCCCAGCCCAAGGTTGTGAACCAGAACCTGCCGTTGCCCATTTTGTTGATTAACGGGGTGGTGCCGTATGCCTTACAGGTTGATTCACTGCTGGGCAGCCGTGAAATCGTGGTAAAGGCCCTGGGTCCCCAGTTTGCTTCTGTTATGGGAGTATCAGGCGGAACCATTCTGGGTGACGGTAGCGTGGTTATTATTCTTGACCTGCCCGCCATGATTCGGAGTCAGACGTCGCTGGAATATCAGCAAGCGAAACTGCTTGATGCCAGAATGGCTGAGCAACGTCATGAACAGGCTGCCAGAGCCCCTCGGGTGCTGGTGGTGGATGATTCGGTAACGGTACGCAAGGTAACCACGCGGCTACTGGAACGTCATGGTCTGGAGGTGTTTACCGCCAGTGACGGAGTGGACGCAATGGCGACGTTGCAGGATCATCATCCGGATCTGATGTTGCTGGATATAGAAATGCCGCGCATGGACGGTTTTGAGGTCGCCTCACTGGTACGCCACGATGAACGGCTGAAATCGATCCCGATTATCATGATTACGTCCCGTACCGGAGACAAACACCGTGATCGGGCAATGGCAATTGGTGTGAATGAATATCTGGGCAAGCCATTCCAGGAAGAGTTGCTGCTGGCAACCATCAATCGGCTGCTGGGGCGTGAGGGTAACTAGGTGATATTGCCTCGGGTTGGCATTATCGCTGACGACCGCCTGCAGCAGCATATGTTGCAGGCGGCCATGGCACATTTTGGCTTTGAAGTAATCGTCAGTGCTGACCCGTCGCGGATGGAGTTGATTCGGGATCGTGGCTTGTCGCTGGATGTCTGGCTGATCGATATCAATCGTGATAACGATGATGAGCTGTCAGACTGGCTGGATGAACTGATACATGGTCCGATCCCGGTGCTGGTGGGGTTTGAAAAAGCGCCTCCTCGGGGTAGTACAACATTGCCACGCTGGCAAAAACGCCTGTACCAGAAGTTAAAGGAAGTTGTACCAGGGAAGCCGTTGGCGGGTGAAAGTGCCGCCAGCCTGGAACGCCTTTCTGCTCCGGTTAGCGCTCAACCTAGCCGGATCCTGCTGCCGAAAATCTTCGCAAACTTGGCATTGACCGGCAAACCGGCAGACGAAGTCTGGGTTTTGGGCGCATCTTTAGGTGGCCCTGGCGCCGTCAAAAACTTTCTTGATGCTCTGCCTGCCGGACTGCCCGTTGCTTTTGTCTATGCCCAACATATTGATTGCCGCTTTGAAGAAACACTGTCTGCGACCATTGGCCGCCACTCTGAGCTCAAGTTATGTCTGTTTCAGGAAGGCCGTCAACTGACTCATGGAGATGTGCTGGTTGCTCCGATTACCGATGAATTTGGTTTTGAAGCTGAAGGCCGGTTAGTATCGACACATCATGACTGGCCAGGCCCGTACGGTCCATCGATTGATCAGGTCATATTAAACGTGCACCGGCATTTTCAGGCTCGGACGGGTATTATCCTGTTCAGCGGCATGGGTAATGACGGCTCGGAAGCACTGACGGCTTTACCTGAAAGGCAATTGCCGGTCTGGGTGCAAACCCCGGCGACCTGTGCCAATGCCTCAATGCCTGAAAGTGCGCTCGCTACAGGCCTGGTCACTTTTCATGGCACCCCGTTCCAGCTGGCCAACCAGCTGGTGAATAGACTCAAGAATCACTGGATGAACACCCATGAGCCAGACACCTGCCAGCATTGAACAACCCGGTCAGGTTGAGTGCCTGATGATGCAGCTGCACGACCGACAGTTATTGCTTCCTAACGTGACCGTGGCTGAGATTATCCCTTTTTCCCAGTTAATGACCACGAACTCCAGCGTCAACTGGGTCATTGGCAGTATTCAGTGGCGCGGCGTTGGTGTGCCAGTTATTTGCTACGAATTACTTAATGGAACGGCCGCACCACGTCCAAGCCCCAGTGCCCGTTTTGCCGTAATCAACGGTGTTGGTCGTCATACCGGGATGCCATTTTTTGGCATGCTGGTGCAAGGCATTCCAAAACTCAACAAGGTACTGGAGTCGGATATCCAGCAAGTGGATGCGGTGATGGGGATGGGGGCGATGGATCAGATGGCCGTCAGTGTGGACGGAGAGTCTGCGTTTATTCCTGATCTTGAACAGATAGAGGCTCACTTGTTGGCTGTGCTGTGATTTCAGTACTGCAATAACAAGCAAGATACCCATGACCCGAATTCTAATTGTAAAAATGTCTGCACTAGGCGACATTTTGCACACACTGCCTGCCGTTACTGATGCCTTGAAGCACGACCCATCGTTGCAGACCGACTGGTTGTGTGAAGAACCATTTGCTGACATTGCCCGATTACACCCCGGCTTACATCAGGTTATCCCTCACGGCCGTTTACGCTGGAAAAAGCGGCGTCTGGCCTTCGCCACCTTGAAAGAGCAGTGGCAATTCTATTGCGGCTTGCGTCGTAATCAGTACGATCTGGTTATCGATGCCCAGGGACGTATCAAATCTGCCCGGGTGGGCTGGTTATCCGGAGCGCCGGTCTTTGGCGCCGACGAACAGTCCGCGACGGATGCCGAGACCCGGCATGTCTATCGCCAGGGCTATCCGATTACCGAAGTCAACGCAATTGAAAGAACGCGAGAATTATTCGGTAAAGTGCTGGGTTATCAGCCGTCGGGACAGCCGGATTTTGGTATCAATACTGAGCGCCTTGCCGCTTGCCCACCAGAATGGCAAGGTCAGCTGATTTTTTTCCATGGCACGACCTGGGACTCCAAACATTGGCCCGAGAGTCAGTGGTGTGAGTTACTGGAGCTGGCCAGACGGGCGGGACAGAAAGTGCTACTGCCCTGGGGGAACGATGTTGAAAAACAACGGGCCGAACGTCTGGTTGAGGCTGTTGGCTGGGGAGAAGTATTACCCAAAATGAGTCTGTGGAACCTGAGCGGTGTGATCGCCCATTGTCGGGGGGCCGTTGGTGTGGACACCGGACTGATGCACGTTGCCGCAGGTATGGGGATTCCGACGGTGGCTATCTTTGGCAGTACCAGTGTTGCGCTGACCGGAGCGATGGGCAGACAGGTGGTGAATTTACAGACTGATTATGAGTGCTCACCTTGCCGGCAGAAAGTGTGTCCAAAGCTGGAAAATGGTGTTCCGCCTTGTTACACCACTATGTCGGCCACAAAAGTCTGGAGTGAGTTATTGATTCTGGCGGAGAAGCGGGTTTGAAACATCAGTTTGTATGCGTGCGTTGGGGCAGCAAATATCCGGCAGCTTATGTGAACCGTTTACGTAATATGATTGCACGGCAAATGCAGGCAGACTTTGTACTCTATTGTCTGACTGATGATGGCCGTGACCTGCATCCGGATATTCAAGTATTGCCTATTCGTGAGAATAATTTGTCGGGCTGGTGGCATAAACTGAGTCTGTTTCAGAATGATTTTTATGGTTTGAGCGGAGATCTGCTTTATACCGATCTGGATGTTGTGATTGTTGATCAATTGGATGGATTTTTCCGATATAAGCCTGGTGAGTTTCTGATCTCCAAAGATTTGCTTACAGGTGCTTTTAATAGCTCGGTCTTCCGTTTCCGAGTTGGCAGCCAGACTCAGATCTGGGATAGCTTTGCTGAGCAAGCAGAGCAGGTTATGCATGATTACAAGGGGGATCAGGACTGGATTACCCAACAGGTAGTTAACCCGCAATTATGGCCTGATTCCTGGGTGGTATCGTTTAAAAAACAATGTAACTCCAGAATAGAACGCTCATATGGTCGGCTTGGTCTCGTATTACGCCGTTTTGGCCTGATGAAAGTAAAAGGTGAGGCTGTGATACCTGATGGTGCCAGAATTGTTCAGTTTCATGGCAAGCCGGATCCTGAGGACGTTATGGATGGGCCTTACGATATTTATCGTCATGCGCCATGGATAAAGCAATACTGGAAGTAACTCAGAACGGAACAGGTGATAGCAGATAAGCCATTTACAGTGTTGCCACCAAGGGCGGCGAGTATTCCCTCTTCCTGTGTGTTGTTAATTCGGCTCTGAATCAATTGGTCAACCCTGGCCGTCGTTACTTATAGCGGATTAGGGCTGACGTTCTGTGCATTGCCAGATGCATCAGAATATTGATTAATCAGATTTCAGACCACTTGCTCTGATACTTTTCGGGTATGGATGAAAATACAGATTTATTGCTTGTGGGAGGAAAATGAAAATATTGTCACGTCCAGAGATTTGAACAGCGTTATCAGTCGTTGATCAGATTTCCCATCTATCAATGAAAAAGCTTTTATTTCAGGCCTCAACCACTTGGCAATCAGTAATGTCGAAGAAACATCGCCCCATATCTCGCACTGGTTTGGCAGGTGTGGCAGCATGGCTTCAAAGCTGATCCCGGCTGGGAGCAAGGTAACGCCTTCCGACTGTAGATACAGTACATCCGGGCCGCTGTTACGTGGATGATACTTTGCAGCGACTTGTTTTCCATCCCGTATCATTTGCTGAATCACCGCCATGATGCGCTGTTTATATTCTGGGTCTTTCTCAAATAGCGACTCATGGGGCAGGGTGAACAAAACATCCAACGGCCGCAGTTGTTGTGGGTCAAATCCATGTTGTTCCATCAATCGAGAGGATAACGCCAACAACGGTGGCGCGCTAAAACCGCTGGCACTGAGCGGTACAATGCGTTTGTTTCTCAGTAATGGGTGAATCTGCTCTGGGAAAGCCGCATGCACATATTGGATCCAGTCGGAACCGCCCACCGTCGGCGGATTTTTCCACCAGAAGCCATAGCTGAGTTTTTTGGCCAAATTATCCAGCACCTTGTCCCCAAACCCGGAAGAAGCCTTCCTGCCGATATAAGTAAAGGTGCCTTCATCCATATAGTGACCAATCGGCTCGCAGCCAAGGGTGTCGGCAATGTGCATGCTGTATTGGAATTCGATACGACGGTCATTACCGACAAACAGGTTGGCTGGTCGCAGCGTGGTGATGAGGCCTTCGAGCTTGGCAAACAGCTGTTTGCGTTTTTGGAGTTTGTTCACCAGACCCTGAAAGCGGCCGTAGAAGAGCCGGACGCTGGCAAAAGGCGACTGTGGCCAGTCTTGTACCAGTGAGTACAAAGGAAAGTCCCGACCCTCCGGTTGATCAATAAAAACAAGATGGGCTTGTTCGCCAGTACGTTCCGCAGCAATCACCGCAGCAGCATATAGATGCAAAATAGTAGAGGCAAAGTAGACGGAATGGGTCATTGTTCTGGGCCTGCAAACAAACGTTGGGTGGCAGTTTACCTGCGGGGTGGGGTTCTACCAAACAGTGGATCGTCATGACGAAGAGTAATTGTGACTAACGGCTGATACGAACCGGGCGCCCGTACTGTTAACAACTGATGCAGTTTTCACCAGCAGAGGAATGATGAAACAGGGGAGTTTTCTTTACGGATCAGCAGACCTTATGTGTTCTGAAGCCAGTCAGCGGGGGTACTGTTACGAGTCTTGAGTGCTAAAACAGCTTGAATCAGAGTGCGTTGAAGCTTGATCTTCCATTGAATCGGAGCATTTCCATACAATAACCATGGGGGCAATACGGGAGCCCCGGCCAAGTGTCGCTGGTATTGAAAACGTAATAATCGCGAAGGACCAAGCAGTTCCAACAGGCTTGTGATCGGAGAATCACTACCATTCTGATGACGATGAAGTTTTGGGCTGTGAATGACCTTGGGTATCCCCTGTTTGTAACTGAATACATCAAGGAGATGCAAATGCATCATATTATATTCGGGGGGAAGAATCGCGAGCGCAAGATCACTCTGCCACAGCAACTCTCGCAGGGCTGGTTGATCTTTTTGTTGCTGCTTCTCCTGTATTCTATTTTTCCAGTTCGTCAGGAGCTTGTCTGTTTTTGCATTTTTTCTGAGTGCTATTACACCGCTGTTTAGAGCTGGAAATGACTCGGGGAAACAAATATCCAGAGATGATCGCCCTTGACGAGAATTTCTGCCCTGGTCGTGAACAAGTGCTATATCGTTTTTTTTTAATAAAAAAAAAGCATCAGCAAGGTTGCCAACGATTAATGTATCTGAGTCTATGAAAATTGATTCGTCGAATCGTGAGTTTTTGAGTGCATCTATTTTGGCTCTGAACCAGCTGTTGCCAAGTATATATACCTTATCAAAGATAGAGTCTTCTACCGGCTTGTCTGTGAACAGATCTATTGGCAGGTCAGGGCATTGCTCCTTTAATGAATGCGCCGAACGAATAGCCAGTTCGGTGTAAACGGCGCTGCCTGTTGCGGCATAAACAAAACCACGTTTAGCATTGTCTTGTTGCGTCATTAGCTATTGTGCTCCTTGCAGTGCTGACCCTTCAATGTTACCTACTTTTTCACTTATAACAGATTATCCCATACCTTCAAGCTCGGCTCGGCCTGATTCAGGGTATAAAAATGCAGCCCCGGTGCACCTCCGGCCAGCAAGCGTTCACACATCGTGGTCACCACGTCGGTACCAAACTGCTGGATGCTGTCGGTGTCATCACCGTAGGCTTCTAACTGTTTACGAATCCAGCGTGGCAATTCAGCGCCACAACTGTCGGAAAAGCGTGCCAGTTTGGTGTAGTTGGTAATAGGCATGATGCCTGGAACGATCGGTATCGTAATGCCCATGGCACGCACCCGGTCGACAAACCAGAAGTAGCTGTCGGCGTTGTAGAAGTACTGGGTAATGGCGCTGTCGGCTCCAGCTTCCACTTTGCGGACAAAGTGTTTCAGGTCATCTTCAAATGAGCTGGCCTGAGGGTGTTTCTCCGGGTAGGCGGCCACTTCAAGGGTGAACCAGTCGCCGGTTTCTTTGCGAATAAACTCGACCAGTTCGTTGGCGTAGCGTAATTCGCTGCTGGCCAGTCCTGCACCGGAAGGCAAATCACCTCGCAGGGCAACCAGACGGCGGATGCCGATGCCTTTGTAGATGTGCAGTAAATCGCGCAGCTCTGATATTGAATCGCCGACACAGGACAAATGCGGGGCGGCAGCCATGCCTTGCTGCTGAATACCTTCAACAATGGCCAGCGTACGATCGCGGGTCGAGCCGCCAGCGCCGTAGGTAACGGAGAAAAACTCGGGGTTGGCGTTAGCCAGTTGATCCCGAACGCGCAGTAACTTTTGGGTACCGGCGTCCGTTTTGGTCGGGAAAAATTCGAAGCTGAGGGTGGTCATCTTGTTCGCCTGACGTCAGGCGTCAGACGCTCCATAATGTGGGTGTGTATCTCCAGAGGACAGACTCTGGAGGACGTCGAAGGTTTTGACGGCTGTTTTGATGGTTATCGGCGTCAGACCTCCGACGTCCAGCGGCAGGCAATCAGTACTTATACGCTTCCGGCTTGTACGGGCCTTCTGCCTTGACGTTGATATAGCTGGCCTGGGTGGCGGTCAGTTTGGTAATCACACCACCAAAACCTTCGACCATGTCTTTGGCCACTTCTTCGTCGAGTTTTTTCGGCAGTACTTTCACGTACACGCTTTCGGCTTTTTCGGCTTCCATCATGTGGGCGAACTGGCGTTCGTACAGGTAGATCTGAGCCAGCACCTGGTTGGCGAAAGAGCCATCCATGATGCGCGATGGGTGACCTGTGGCATTACCGAGGTTCACCAGGCGGCCTTCTGACAGTAAAATCAGGTGGTCGTCGGTCGATTTGTCACGGTATACCTTGTGCACCTGGGGTTTGATTTCGTCCCATTCCCAGTTTTCACGCATATAGGCGGTGTCGATTTCATTGTCGAAGTGACCGATGTTGCAAACGACGGCGCTGCGTTTCAGCTTTTGCAGCATATTCTTGTCGCAGACGTTGACGTTACCGGTGGTGGTAACGATCAGGTCGGTCTTGCCCAGCAGATCACCGTCGACACCGTTCAATTCGCCGGTGTTCTCGCCGTTGATGTACGGTGAAACCACTTCAAAACCATCCATGCAGGCCTGCATGGCACAGATCGGGTCGATTTCAGAAATCTTGACGATCATGCCTTCCTGACGCAGCGATGCCGCCGATCCTTTACCAACGTCGCCATAGCCGATGACCAGTGCTTTCTTGCCGCTCAGCAGGTGGTCGGTGCCGCGCTTGATAGCGTCGTTGAGAGAGTGGCGACAGCCATATTTGTTGTCGTTCTTGGATTTGGTGACGGAGTCGTTAACGTTGATGGCGGGCACTTTTAATTCGCCTTTTTCCATCATTTCCAACAGGCGATGAACACCGGTGGTGGTTTCTTCCGAAATACCGTGGATGGCGTCCAGCAGGTGTGGGAAGTCCTGGTGAACCATCTCGGTCAGGTCGCCGCCATCGTCCAGAATCATATTGGCATCCCATACCTGGTCGCCATCTTTCTTGGCCAGAATGGTTTGCTTGATGCACCAGAGGAATTCTTCTTCGGTTTCACCTTTCCAGGCGAATACCGGGATACCGGCAGCGGCAATGGCGGCGGCGGCGTGATCCTGGGTCGAGAAAATATTGCAGGAAGACCAGCGTACTTCGGCACCCAGATCAGCCAGGGTTTCGATCAGTACCGCCGTTTGAATGGTCATGTGGATACAGCCCATGATCTTCGCACCGGCCAGTGGCTGGCTTTCCTGGTATTTGCGGCGCAGCGCCATCAGGGCAGGCATTTCGCCTTCGGCGATCTGGATTTCTTTACGGCCCCAATCGGCCAGATTGATGTCGGCGACTTTGTAATCGGTGAATTGAGTCATGTTGGCTCCTGTCTCATTGGGCGTTTAGGTCGGAGGGGCCGCCTTGGCCCCGAAGCGTGTACCACGAGATAAATGGCTTCGGTGGCACGCCACCTCCTACCTGTTTGGGTTCTGAATGCTTCGCTTTTTACAGACCGGCTGCTGCTTTCAGTGTGGCGGCCTTGTCGGTTTTTTCCCAAGTGAAGTTGGGTTCTTCACGACCGAAGTGACCGTAGGCGGCGGTGGCGCGGTAGATCGGGCGGCGCAGGTCGAGCATGTCGATGATGCCTTGCGGACGCAGGTCGAAGTGTTTGCGTACCAGTTCGGCAATTCTGTCTTCGGCAATAGTGTTAGTGCCGAAAGTATTGATGGAGATGGAAGTCGGTTCGGCTACGCCAATGGCGTAGGACACCTGGATCTCACATTTGTCTGCCAGCCCGGCGGCGACAATGTTCTTGGCGACATAGCGGCCAGCGTAGGCGGCGGAGCGGTCTACCTTGGACGGGTCTTTGCCGGAGAAAGCACCACCACCGTGACGGGCGGCACCGCCGTAGGTGTCGACGATGATTTTGCGGCCGGTCAGGCCACAGTCACCCACCGGGCCACCAATGACGAAGTTGCCGGTCGGATTAATGTGGTACAGGGTATCGGCGTGCAGCCATTCGGCGGGCAGCACCGGCTTGAGAATTTCGTCCATCACCGCTTCACGCAGGACATTCAGCGCGATGCCTTCGTCGTGCTGGGTTGACAGGACAACGGCTTCGACTGCGACGGGCATGCCGTTTTCATACCGCAGGGTGACCTGGGATTTGGCGTCCGGGCGCAACCAGTTCAGGGTGCCGTTTTTACGCAGTTCGGCCTGTTTTTCTACCAGGCGGTGAGCGTAGTAGATGGCGGCTGGCATCAATACCGGGGTTTCTTTGGTGGCGTAACCAAACATCAGCCCCTGGTCGCCAGCACCGAGGTCTTTGTTGTCGCCTTCGTCAACGCCCATGGCGATGTCGGCTGACTGCTTGCCAATGGCATTGATGACTGCACAGGATGCACCATCAAAGCCCACATCCGAGCTGTTGTAGCCAATATCGAGGATGACATCACGGATCAGGTCTTCAAGATCGACGTAGGTGCTGGTGCGAACTTCACCGGCAACGATGGCCATGCCGGTCTTGACCATGGTTTCGACGGCAACACGGGCGTAAGGGTCGTCTTTCAGAATGGCGTCCAGCACCGCATCGGAAATCTGGTCAGCCATTTTGTCCGGATGGCCTTCAGAGACCGATTCGGAGGTAAAAATGGAATATTCGCTCATGCACGGAATCCTCAATAATAACAGCAGAGCAGTCGTCTGCTCTTGCAGGGTTGTTGGGTGTCACCTGATCAATCAGGCGCGATAAAACAATCGGAACTGGATCTGGAATCCATTCCGCAAGCCTAGGTACTGGCTCTGGCCTTCACTCAAGCCGGATTCGACCGCCCAGGCGGTCAGGTCATCCGGTTCAAAACCGAGCCAGAGATCCCCGCAGGATTCTCGTGCCCAGGCTTGTTGGTGCCGACACAGGTCGGTCACCAGAAAACAGCCATCGTCGGTCAGCAAGCGGGCGACGTCGGTAAAGATCGTTTTGGGAGCCGGTACGTGATGCAGCACCATATTGGCGACCACCAAATCGAACTGGTGGCGGTGGCTCCCGCGAATGTCACTGCTATCGCCCAGCAGGCACGACACGTTGTCGAGCTGTTGCTGGTGAATACGATGCTGCGCCTTTTGCAGCATCGGGGCTGAAATATCCAGCGCCAGTACGGTGTCAAACCGGCTGGCCAATGCGGCTAAAAACGCGCCTTCGCCTGGACCAATTTCCAATGCCTGCCGGGTTGGAATATCCATGGTTGCAATCAGTCGTTCCAACGGTGCGCCATATTGGTCGTAGGACGCAATCAGGTCTTGCTGTTGCTTGAACGCTTCGGCGTTGCGGGCAAAAAATTCGGCACAGGCGGCAGCGCGGTTGGCCAGTACTCGCTGCAGGCGTTGCTCGACCTCGTTGTTCTGCGGGTCATCCAGTGCGTCCAGCGTAACCAGTGTGGCGCTCAGCCATTGTGTCCAGAGGCCGTGACCGGCCAGTAGAGGGCGGCGATAAAAAATACTGTTGCCTTCCCGTTGGCTGCTGACCAATTGTGCCTGGGCCAGAATTTTCAGGTGATGGCTCATGCTGGATTGCTTGGTGTCAAACAGCTCGCACAGTTCCAGTACGCCAAATGAGCCTCGCCCCAGTAACTGCACAATGGCCAGGCGCAGTGGATCTCCCAGAGCCTTGCAGGCGTGTGCCAGCTGCTCGGCAGACAATCTGGCGCTGGCCGCTGCTGTCGCAGTGTGTATCGTCGTAATGGGTGTCATGGGGCGGTATAGTAACAGCTTGATTTTCTATATCAATATTTTTCAATATAGAAAATATAGAGGATTGCTCAGTAGTTTGCCATGTCCGCATGTAGTGCTTGCAGAAAGTCTTCAAACGGCATCGGGCGGCCGAACAGAAATCCTTGATACAGTTCGACGTTGAGGTTTTTTAACAGCTGCCATTGTTCGACGGTTTCAACGCCTTCAGCGACGATGTGCATGTCGAGGTCGTGGCTCATCTGGATAATGGCTTTGAGAATTTTCAGGGCCCTGTCGTTGGCATCGGCATCAATAATAAAGCTGCGGTCGATTTTGACGGTATCCAGCGGCAAGTCTCTCAAGTAGCTCAACGAGGAGTAGCCAGTGCCAAAATCGTCAATGGCGAGACGAAATCCGAGGCTGCGCAAGCGCTGCATTATCGCGGCGGGATCACTTTCCGGCTGCATAAACACGGATTCGGTAATTTCCAGCTCGACTCGGGAGGGATGGACACCAGCCTGCTGGCATTGAATGACAAGCTTGTCGGCCAGGTGACTGTCGAGTAATTGCCAGCCGGACAGGTTAATCGCGATATGCAGCTCTGGATTGATGGCCGTGACGGCAGCGGCGTATTGGCACCCATGGCGCAATACGGCTTCGGCAAAGCTGGCGTTCAGGCCGCCTTGTTCTATCAGCGGAATAAACACGGCGGGTGATATGTTGCCCGACGTCGCCGAGTGCCAGCGGGCGAGCATTTCGCCACCAATGATTCTCCGTTCGGTATTGAATTTGGGTTGCACATAAAATGTGAGTTGGTCTTGTTCGATCGCTTGTGCCAGTTCCGACATCAGACTGGCACGGTGGCTGGTTTGCTGGCCGAGGCCATCAGTATAGGCCTGGATGCGGTTTTTCCCCTGCACCTTGGCTTCGAACATGGCGGTGTCGGCGTGGCGAATCAACTCGGCGGCGTCGGTTCCAGAGTGGCAGGTTTCGGCAATACCGATACTGGCTGACAGGCGGATGCTGCTGCCGCCAAGGTCGATCGGCTCGCGTATCGCGTCCATAATAGCCGCAGGCAACGAATCCGGTTGGTTGACAGGCGGCCACCAGGCAATGACAAATTCATCGCCGCCCCAGCGGGAAACCAGTCCATCGGCAGGTGCCAATCGTTGCATGCGATGCGCCTGTGTTACCAAGAGAACGTCGGCGGCAATATGGCCAAATTCGTCATTAACGGCTTTGAAGCCGTCAAGGTCGAGAAACATTACCCGTAGCGGTTGCTGGGTGGTTACTTGCTGCAGCATTGAGGTGACAACTTCGTTCAAGGTGCCACGGTTGGCGAGGTTGGTCAGGCTGTCGTGCTGGGTCATATGTTGCAGCGCGCAATCGGCACGCTTGCGTTCGCTCATGTCGCGCAGCGTGACGATGCTGTAATGATAGTGGGCGTCATCTGGCTGGAAATGGGAAAGCGACACTTCCAAGGGTAACGACGGCATAAAATCCGCATGCATGGTGGACCGGAATGTCTGGTTATCTTGTGCTGCAGGGGAGCGGTCAGCTATTTCATCAGCACAGATAAAGTCGTTTAATGATCGCTGTCCGACGCTGCCTTCTGTGAGTCGGAAGAGTGAGTAAAATGCCTGGTTGGCCTCAATAATGTTGCCGTGGTGATCGATAATCAGCATGGCATCGAGGGTGCTGGAAAAGGCCCTTGCCATCAGCCGGAACGATTTCTGCATGTGGTGGTGGTTGGTGACGTCCCGAACGGTTCCGGTAATACGGGAAGGGAAACCTTCTTTATCGTGTTCTACGACTCGTCCCCGGCAATGCAGCCAGCACCAGGACTCTGGATTATCGATGTTCTGGTTGATTTTGTGACTGGCCGGATGTGGCGATTGGGCCAAAGCGATGGCCTCTTCTCGGCTCTGGATGCGGGTTGGGCAGGAAGGAGACCGATAACGCACGACAATATCCAGAGTATTGATGCTGTCGGATAAAAGCAGGTGCCAGTTGGTGCGCAGGGTTTCTTGGTCATCTGGATGAACCCGGCGTATGACCTGGCTGGTATTACCCCAACTGCGGGTCGCATTGGCGGCATCTTCTGGGAAGCCTTGCAGTTCGTAAATCTGATGTTCGGCATCCCAGTCCCAGATGGATTCATTACCCGCCCACAGTGCCAGCTCCAGCTTGTGACGGTCACGGGCACCCAGTTGCAGCGCTTCGTACAGCTCAACAGATTTTTCGGTGAGTAAACGCTCGGCTTCTTTGCGAGCGGCACGTTCCCGTTGTATCCGGCGTTCCAACACAGCGGTAGGATCCGCAAGGGTGAGTGCCTCGACGTTGAGGTCAGATTTGGACACGGAATACGGTAGCATCGTTGGAGCCAGTGCCAGGTTGCTGGCTGATGATCAGTTGCTGGTGGCCAAAATAGTTTCCTGCGCCTTCGATCAGCCCAATAGCCAGTGGCTCCAGATGATTTTTGGATCGATATTCCAGCTCCATACAGTCACTTGATTGGGAAATCACTCGGAAAGTAGGAAGGGTGGCTTCAGAGTAAAGTCTGAGTACTTCTTTGTGAATATCGTTATCGAGCGTTGCCAGCAGGTCAAACAAGGAATGCTTGTCGGCCAATAGTTCAGCATGGCTGCGGGTAAATGAGTTGAACAAATAACGACCGAAGGCTTGTACCAGATCGGGAACCGGAGTGCCGGTTTTTTCGGATAACAGCGTTACCAGCGACAGGATTTCTTCGGCATTATAATAGCCAACCGCAGTGTAGGCCCCGCCATTCGGAAGATTGGCGGCCGTCAGAATTTCATCTGCCAGCTCTGGCGAGAAAGTATCTTCGACCATTTCTACCAGTTCGGTAAAAATCATGCCCAGCATCGGTCTGGCTCCCATCGGTTAGATATAGCGAAAACTATAGGACTGTGGCGACCATTCTGCCAGTTCCGAACGCTAATTTTTCTGCCTGGGTAACGGATGAATTCGCCAGGCTGCCCCGTTTGGCGTGGTGATCCTGTGCTGGCCCGCCAGCATGCGATGATCCGCCATTAAAATGAAAAATTCGATAATACCCATCGCCAGCGGTAAAAATCACTAACATCCTTACTGCCAGAATGTGCTAATACGGGTGAATGGGCGCTTTGTGAATATGTCAGCGGTTTGTCTTGAACACAGCGGCCAGCTAGCGGGTGTCGTGGGTGTTTGAGGATCCAGCAACGTGCTTTAATCGAATCAAACCAGTCTGAAAGACAGGCCGCAGACAACTACAACAATTTAATGAACCGTTTTTGGAGGCGTTATGCATCCCGTCGTTGAGCAGGTAACCCAGCGCATTATCAAGCGTAGCCAATCCACTCGTCGTGCCTATCTGTTACAAATGAAAGCGGCCGAAGAGCAGGGCGTACATCGGGGAACCTTGTCCTGTGGCAACCTGGCACATGGTTTTGCCGCTTGTAACCCGCACGACAAGGATGTGCTGAAAATGGTCAACCAGGTCAATGTGGCCATGGTGTCGGCCTACAACGACATGTTGTCTGCTCACCAGCCATTTGAGTCCTATCCGAATCAGATTCGTGAAGCAATTCGCGACGTCGGCTCGGTGGCCCAATTTGCCGGTGGTGTGCCAGCCATGTGCGACGGTGTGACCCAGGGCCAGCCGGGTATGGAATTGTCGCTGTTCAGTCGCGACGTGATTGCCATGGCGACGGCGGTGTCACTGTCGCACAACATGTTTGATGCTGCTCTCTACCTTGGCGTGTGTGACAAAATTGTGCCGGGCTTGCTAATGGGGGCGCTGCGCTTTGGCCATTTGCCCACCGTGTTTGTTCCGGCTGGGCCAATGCCATCCGGCTTGCCAAACAAGGAAAAAGCCCGCATTCGCCAGGAGTACGCTCAAGGTAAAATTGGCCGTGATGAATTGCTGCAATGCGAGTCGGATTCTTACCACAGCGCTGGCACCTGTACGTTTTATGGCACGGCCAACTCCAACCAGATGATGGTCGAGATGATGGGTTTGCACTTGCCGGGGTCTTCTTTCGTGAATCCGGGCACCGAATTGCGTGAACAACTGACTCGCTACGCGGCGCAACAAGCGGTGCGCCTGACCGCCCAAAACGGCCGGTTTACGCCGATGTACGAAATCGTTGACGAAAAATCCCTGGTGAACGGTATCGTGGCTTTGCTGGCCACTGGCGGTTCCACCAACCACACCATGCACATTATTGCCATTGCGGCGGCGGCCGGGGTGATTATTGACTGGCAGGATTTTTCTGATTTGTCTGACGTCGTGCCCCTGATTGCCCGTGTTTATCCCAACGGCGAAGCTGATATCAACCATTTCCACGCAGCAGGTGGTGTGGGTTATATCGTCCGTGAATTGCTGGGTGCCGGTTACCTGCACAACGACGTGATGACGATTATGGGGCACGGTTTGTCCCTTTATACCCAAGAGCCATTCCTGCAAGACGGCAAACTGGTCTGGCGTGAAGGCACGGCAACCTCGCTCGACGATAAGGTTCTGCGTCCTGCCTCTGCTCCGTTCTCAACCAACGGCGGGCTGAAATTATTACGTGGCAACCTCGGTCGTGGGGTGATCAAAGTATCTGCTGTGGCCGAAGAACACCGGGTGGTTGAAGCGCCCGCCATCGTCTTTAACGACCAGGATGACCTCGCCGATGCCTTCAAGCGCGGCGAGCTGGAAAAAGATTTTATTGCGGTAGTGCGCTATCAGGGGCCAAACGCCATTGGTATGCCGGAGCTGCACAAACTCACGCCCTATCTGGGCACTCTGCAAGACAAGGGATTCAAGGTCGCGCTGGTCACTGATGGCCGTATGTCCGGTGCCTCCGGTAAAGTCCCGGCAGCTATTCATGTGTGGCCAGAAGCGCGCCTGGGCGGGCCGCTGGCCTGTGTGCAAGACGGCGACATCATTCGGTTGAATGCGAGCACTGGCGAGCTGCGGCTGTTGGCTGACAACGACAGCTGGTTACAACGCCCGACGCAAGAGCCTACGGTCGTCAAGCAACACGGCCTGGGTATGGGGCGTGAATTGTTTGGCCCAATGCGCAGCCAGGTGAATGAAGCCGAGCGCGGCGCAACGGTATTCAGCTTTATAACCGATGCCGACCTGGTGCCACAGCAACTGCTTGGTGACAGTTCCGAAGCTGGCCGTAATTCCGAGATCGAAGCATGACTCGAGCCGTCAGCAGTAGTGGAGTAACAGCCGTTCAGGGAGAGCGGGTGCTAGTGGGAGACATTGGTGGCACTAACGCCCGTTTTGCCCTGGTGAAGCCCGGTACGGTTGAACTGACCCATATTGTCACGCTGGCTACCGCTGACTTTCCCGGTATCGAAGCGGCGATTCATTGTTACGCCGAACAGGTAGGAGCAAGCGGTATTCACCGGGCTTGTCTGGCGCTGGCTTGTCCGGTTGATGGCGACGATATCGATATGACCAACAATCACTGGTTGTTCCGCCGTCAGCAGCTGATGAACCATCTGGGGCTGAAGCAGCTCAAACTGGTGAACGACTTCACTGCCATGGCATTAGGCATGCTTCACCTGCAACCTCATGAACTGCTTGACGTCCATCGTGGTGATTCCGGTCTTTATTCAGCGGAGCGTGCCGCCCGGTTGGTGATTGGCCCCGGCACCGGCCTCGGGGTCTCTGGCCTGATGCCTGTTCGCGATGGCTGGGTGCCGCTGTCTGGGGAAGGGGGTCATGTCAGCTTTGCGCCGACCAATGCGGAAGAAAGCGCTATCCTGCAAGGCCTGCAAAAACGCTACGCTCGGGTATCGGTGGAACGTATTTTGTCTGGTCAGGGCCTGCTGGAACTGTATCAGGTGATGGCCGATATCGAAGGTTTGGCGGCGGTGTGTCGCAGCCCGGTGGCAATCACCGCTCAGGCACAAGCAGACGAGCACTCGTTAGGTCGCCGCGCCCTGAACCGTTTTTTTGCCATACTGGGTGCGGTCACCGGAGATCAGGCACTCACTCTGGGTGCCCGTGGGGGAGTGTACGTGTGTGGTGGTATTTTGCCACGAGTGCACGACCTGTTCCTGGCCAGTGGCTTCCACGCCGCCATGGTCAACAAGGGACGTTTTGCTCAATACTTGGCCGATGTGCCGGTATGGCTTTGTCTCGCCGAAAACCCCGGCCTGCTCGGTGCGGCGGCGGCACTGGATAACGACGAAGTACGTGGTTAAGCAGCAGAGTAAATCCCTTTCCCTTCGTGACCAATTTGTCCAGCGGGTGTAGTCAAACCTGATCGCCAGGTACATGACTGCCTCGAAATAACGGCGATTAAAAATCGATTCAACATGTTCATTTAGCACTTATAAACTCGCTTCCTGCGTCACTTTAACGCCTGCATCCCTGTGGGCGTGCGCATTATCGTCGATTGTTGCCTTGTTCTTTCGTCGCGCGCTACATTTTTAGCGGCCCTTTTTTACTATTGCACCACCCATCTCTCAGTTTGAGTCTGAATAAGCGAAGCGTATTTACCGGGGTAGTTGTTGGCGATTGGCTCGGGCGTCAGAGTCTCTCATTTCAAATCTTAAATCAAATGATAATGATTTGTATTAAAAAGTAAAGAGAGGTACGATTGCGTTTTCCATTCTGATGATAAATCAATCAATATTGGAGGGACGTAATGAATCGTCTTTATTACCCGGTTTTTCTGGCCTCTCTGGCACTGGCAGGCTGTGGGTCAGATTCCGACTCCAGCTCACCGCAGGACACCGAACAACCTGAAGTGTTTAATATCACACCGGCTGATCAGTCCAATGTGTCTTCTGCTGCAATTACGATTGAAGGCAATATGACGGATAACGAGGCTATCCGCTCGGTCTCCGTGCTTTATGGCGGGCAAACAATGGCTGCCGCTTTTGATGGTGACCGTTTTTCTGCTGACCTGACCCTGACCGAGGGTGAAAACCGGGTGGAAATCACCGCCACGGATACGGCAGGTAATGCCTATACAGACATTCGCACGATCGTTCTCGATACTCAGCCCCCGGAGCTGACATTCGTCTTTCCGTCCAGTGGCCATGCAACCCAGGCACTCACCACCACCGTGCGTATTGATGCTGCCGATAATCAGTCGGTAGCTGCGGTGAGCGTGGTGCTGGGCGATCAGACCGTGATTGCGGAAGCGGCCGATGGCCAGTATCTGGCCCGTATGGTGATGGTTCCGGGCAGCAATAGCTACCAGGTGACGGCAACCGATATGGCGGGTAACAGCACCACGGCAACCCACTCGGCTTATTTGGGTAAGCAGGTGATGGGCGGTAATGCTCACTCTGGTGCCATTCGCCCGGATGGCACCTACACCTGGGGTCGTAATAATTATGGCCAAACGGGGCTCGGTTTTGTCTCAGATCCGAGTAAAGACCTGAATATTGATGAGCATCCGTTTGCACCGCTCAGAATGACCGTGGAACCGAGCTTTATTTCTCTGGCATTTGGTCAGAATACCTCCGCAGCATTGGCAGACGACGGCACGGTATGGACTTGGGGCAATGGTGGTGATGGCCAGTTGGGACAAGGGCTAACCGGCTCCGATACGCTGAATGAAGATGATTCCTCTATACCACTTCAGGTCATCGGTATCACCGATGCCGTTGCCGTAACGCGAGGGTATAACCAGACGCTGGTTTTGCATCAGGACGGCACTGTATCGGCCTTTGGCAATAATCGGTATGGCCAGCTGGGTGATGGCACAACGGCAGATCGGGATATAGCGGTCAAGCCGAATGTCAGTAATATCGTTCAGATTGCGTCGGGGGCTTCTTTTTCCTTGGCCGTTGATCGTGATGGCCGGGTCTGGAGTTGGGGGCAAAATAACTCTGGCCAATTGGGGCTGGGAACTGAAGATACAGATGCTCATCCGACCCCCATGGAAGTCAGTATTGACGAACCCATCGAAGCGGTTGTAGCAGGCAAAGGCCATGTTCTGGCCATTGCCCGCAGCGGTGCGGTGTATGGTTGGGGACTGAATTACAGCAGCCAGATCGGCTTGTACGATAGTGATAATGAAGACCCTGAATGGCCTCGAGAAGTAACCAGTCCCAAAAAACTGCCCTGGTTTGATGATGCGGTAGCTGTCTGGGCCAATGGTAACCAGAGCTTTGCCGAACGTCAGGATGGCCTGGTGTACCCGTGGGGACAAAATATGCTCGGAACATTAGGGCTGGAACAGGATGGTGATGTGACATTCCCATCGTCGTCAGTGTTCGGCTTCGATCAGGTCGTGGATCTCGGTAATGGTGCCTTGCACACCATTGGAATGCGTCAGGATGGCAGTGTGTTCTCCTGGGGATGGAGTTTTCAGGGCTCGCTTGGCGGTGGCGACGGTACCATCGACCGTTGGACGTATAGGGTGCCAACCCTGGTGATGTCCTCTATTCAGCCATGACAATACGATTATTCCCGACAAACCGGAATCAGGTGGTCGCCCGATGGGCGGCCATTTTGTTCGTTGGCTTGGCCGTGACAGGCCTGAGTGGCTGTGGTTCCGAGCAGCCGTCTCGAAACAGTGATACGGTCGCAGTCACACCTCCCGAGCAATCAGAGCCACGGGAGTGGCAAGCGGTGGGTGGCAGTGCAACGGTGGCATTCAGGGACGATATGGCCTTTCTGCAATTTATACCAGATCTGGATCTTGGCTCAGCTCCGACAGTTTCCCAGGGGCGAGAGCTGTTTGTTGCCAACTGGACCGCTGCGCCAGGTAGCCGGACGCTGCTCGATGGATTGGGGCCGTTGTTTATCGCTGATGCCTGTGCGGATTGTCATCTCGTCTCTGGCCGTGCCGCCAGTCTGAATGACGATGGCACAACCTCCCCCGGTATTTTGTTCCGGCTTGGTACTGCGGATGGACAGCCAGACGCTCGTTTGGGTGGCCAGCTGCAAACGGCAGCGACAGTCGATGTGCCAGAAGGGCGGGTTACCTGGCAGGATGTTGGCTTGGGGCGCCCACAATTTCAGTTGTCTGAGACTGACCGATCATTGGACGATGGTGTCCATCTTGGGCCTCGCCTGTCACCACAGTTGACCGGTGTCGGCCTGTTACAACAGATACCGGAAGCCCAGATTCTGGAGTGGCACGACCCGGACGATCAGGATCAGGACGGAATCTCCGGCCGCGCACATTGGATCGAGCGTGAAGGCGTTAGCTGTGTTGGTCGATTTGGCTGGAAGGCAATGCAATGCACATTGCGTGGTCAGAGCGCTGCGGCCCTGCATCAGGACATGGGGCTGACAACAGCGCTTAATCCGGCAGAACCCTGTACCGCATACCAGTCGATTTGTACGGATCAGCCTAGCGGCGGTGACCCGGAAGTCTCATTGGACAGTCTGAATGCCATTAATGACTTTCTGACGCTGCTGGCGGTGTATGAACGCCGAATTACCGACCAGACGCAATTTGATCTTGGTGCCGACCTGTTCGAGCAAATTGGCTGCGACAACTGTCATCGCCCGATGCTGACCACCGGCAACCAGTCACTGTTCGAGACGCTGAATCAGCAAACGATCTACGCCTATACCGACTTGCTGTTACACGATATGGGCGCTGAATTGAGCGATGGTGTACAGGAGGGGAACGCCAATGGCCGCGAATGGAAAACGCCACCACTGTGGGGGCTGGGGCTGATAGAAGGTATCGGAAATTCACGGTTTTTGCATGATGGGCGTGCCCGGACACTGCCAGAGGCGATTCAATGGCATGGCGGGGAATCGTCAGCGTCGCGTGAAGCCTGGGAGATATTAGCCGAGGAAGATCAACAGGCTCTGTTGGTTTTCTTGAGAGGGATATAGCCGGTCACAAGTGAGCACCGGGAGAGCACTGAGACGGGACAGCAAATGGGTCGCCAGCAGGGGAAGAAATTTCCCCTCTGGCTCGCTATTAGGGTCTGTTCAGCCTGCTGCTTATCCGGCTTCGGCCATATCATCAGCCCATTGACGGTGTTCGCTCACAATCTGACTGACCCAACGATTAACCCGCTCGTCGGTGAGTTCGAATTGCTGGTCTTCATCAATCGCCAGTCCGCAGAACAACCTGCCGTCTTCCAGCGTCGCCAGCGAGGCATCAAATTCATAGCCACTGGTGGGCCAGTAACCCACAAACTGAGCGCCAGAGTGCTTCAAATGATTGTACAGCCAGCCCATGGCATCCACAAAATAGTCACCGTAGCCAAATTGGTCGCCAAGTCCGTAGAGCGCAATCACTTGCCGAGTTAAATCCAGCGGTTGCAAAGCGCTTTCAAAATCGTCCCAGTCGCCTTGAATACCGCCAAAATCCCAGGTGGGAATCCCCAGAATCAATAAATCGTAGTGGCTGAACTGCTCCGGGCTGGTGTCGCTGATGTTGTGAATGTCGGCCTCGATATCATATTGCTTGAGCTGTTCGGAAATGCGGTTGGCAATGTCTTCCGTGTTGCCGGTGTCGGTACCGAAAATAATACCGGTGCGGATCGTGTGGTTGCTCATAGTGGCTTTCTCGCTGCAGATTCAGAACTTTGATAGTCCGATGATGGATATTGGGTTGACGTTTTATTAAATGCTAATCATTATCATTAATAAATCAACCATGGATTCATCATTCTTTGTTCCTGTTTGCCAATCCTGCTGCCGTTAAACTGTCACTGGACTGCCGTTGGGCAAGGGAACTCACCAGCGGACATCTGTCCGAACCCGCTACAGGAGCACGTAATGGCCAGTCAACAAGCAATGGATAACTACCTGGATCTGATCGCTATGCGCCATGCCGTGCGATATGGAGAGCAACCCGATAGCCCACACTGTATTCAGCGTTGGCTGGTGCTGGAAGAGCTGGTTTTTCCGCGTAGCTGCAACTGTGTCAGACGGCGGATCTACCGGCGTGAGTACGATTTGTTACTGGAAGCCATTGCTGATGAACTGGTGCCAGAGAGCTGGAGGCAGCTGTGTATGGATTACAGCCATCATCCGTTGAATGGCCTGTCGTCGATTGCGACCAAGCCACATCAGCGCCGTTCGGTGAATCGGTTGCAGTGGCAGTTACGTACGATTGCCAGTTATAGCCTGGAGTATTCGGCGGGTTGACGGGTAATGTCATCCGTCAGCGAAGCCTGATTAGTCGAGCCATAAGCAGAGGAGAACAGCATGAGTTTTCGTACCGTTAAAGACAGTATGGGTGAATTGCAAGTGCCGGAAGAGGCACTTTGGGGAGCGCAGACCCAGCGGGCAATCAATAACTTCCCGATCAGTGGCCGCAGCCTGCCTGCACCCTTTGTGATTTCTTTGCTGCTGGCCAAGTCGGCTGCCGCCAGAGCCAATAGTCAGTTGGGTATGCTGGAAACTGAGGTGGCAGAAGCGATAGTCGCGGCCGTTGATCAATTGCTGGCAGATGATGACTTGATGACGCACTTCCCGGTGGATGTGTTCCAGACTGGCTCGGGCACCAGTACCAATATGAACGCCAACGAAGTCATTGCGACCCTCGCCAGCCGATCACTGGGGCGGGAAGTGAGTGCCAACGACCACGTTAACTGCGGGCAAAGCAGCAACGATATTATTCCGAGCACCATCCACATCAGTGCGGCGGTGACTCTCAGTGACGAATTGATCCCGGCGCTGGATCACCTGCAGCGGGTGATTCGAGAAAAGGCCACCACCGTGGACGGTTGTATCAAAACCGGACGTACTCATCTGATGGACGCCATGCCCATCCGTCTGAGCCAGAGTCTGGGAGCCTGGGCTGAGCAAATTCGCAGTTGTCGCAAGAATCTGGATCATCAGCTGACCCAGTTATTACGCCTGGCTCAAGGTGGCACGGCGGTGGGTACCGGGATTAATGCCCACCCGGAATTTGCCGAGTTGTTTAATCATGAGTTGAGCAAGCTGACCGGCTTGCCGTTTCAGCCTGGCCCGGATCTGTTTATGCTGATCAGCTCTCAAGATGTGGCGGTGCAAACCTCGGGGTCGTTAAAAACCCTGGCAGTGGCCCTAATGAAAATCGCTAATGATTTACGCTGGATGAATTCTGGCCCTCTGGCGGGATTAGGCGAAATTGAGCTGGAAGCCTTGCAACCGGGATCATCGATCATGCCTGGCAAGGTAAATCCGGTGATACCGGAAGCAACGGCTATGGTCGCGGCGCAGATCATCGGTAACGATACCGCGATCACCATCGGTGGCCAGTCAGGCAATTTTGAGCTGAATGTGATGTTGCCGCTGATTGCGTTTAATTTGTTGGGCAGCATTGAGCTGGCGACCAACGCATCACAGTTGTTGGCCGACAAGGCCATCGCCACTTTTACGGTCAATGAAGCCAACTTGCAGCAGGCACTGGCGCGTAATCCGATTTTGGTAACGGCGTTGAATCCGATAGTGGGTTACATGAAAGCGGCCGACATTGCCAAACAAGCCTATCAGGAAAAACGACCGGTACTGGATGTTGCGGATGAGCGAACCAATCTCTCACGCGAGGAGCTGGAACGCTTGCTCGATCCGGCCAAGTTGACACAAGGAGGCATCTGATTGTCTCTCACCACGGGAGGACATGATGGCTAGGGTATCCCGCTATTACCTGGCCGGGTTGGACATGCCGGCTGGCTGGTGGGACTGGATTGAATCCGGGCGCAGAGCATTACTGTCCGGGAATCCGCAGCAAGCTTGCGACGACTTTCATCAGGCATTAAATCTTGGTTACGCCGAACTTGACGCTGGCCCTGAACGCTTGTCAGAGCAGTCATTACTGGCGGTGGTTACACCGTTACTGAACCTGGTGGATGCGTACCTGGAAGCGGGACGAGCCGAAATGGCACTGGTCAAATTGAGCCGCTGTGCTGAACTGGTCGCGGCCCATCTGCACGAGGCTAGCACACCAACCCAGCGTGTGAATGTGTCTTTGGCAAGAGATCTGCTGTTGCTGGAATGGCCCGTGCTGGAGCAGCGATTATGCCGCATGCGGCCACATTTGGGGTCTTTTTTTGCCGCTCCGGTCTGGCACTAATCGCCGCTGACCATTTCCGCTGCAATACCGTTGAGAATAAGAGCCTTTAAAAAAACAAGAAGCAGGCCAAACCTGCTTCTTGTTTACCTGTGGTTGCGGCTATTTCGGACTCATGCAGTTACTTCAGATCTTCGTAAGGCAGGCCGACGTATTGCTCGGCAATGACTTTGCGGCCGTTCTCGGAACCCAGATAGTAGTTCAATTCGGATTCCATAAAACGTTTGTACATCAGCGGTTCCATGTTGTTACCGCCGGAGAGGTCGTCGCCAAAGTCGTGCATCATGCTGGTCATCCACCAGCTGAAACGCTCACCGTTCCACACTCGACGCAGGGCAATGTCAGAGTACTGGCTGATACACTCCTTATCGCCTTCCTTGTAAACGCGGGTCATGATCTTGAAGAGCGTCGCGACATCCGAGGCCGCCAGGTTCAGGCCTTTGGCTCCGGTTGGCGGCACAATGTGGGCGGCATCGCCGACCAGAAACAGGTTGCCATATTGCATGGGTTCACAAACGAACGAACGCAGGGGGGCGATGCTTTTTTCGATGCTCGGGCCGGTCTCCATGGTGGCCGCTACGTCCGCTGGCAGACGCTTTTTCAGCTCATCCCAGAAACGTTCATCGCTCCAGTCTTCGATTTTGTCGGTTAATGGCACCTGCAAGTAGTAGCGTGAGCGGGTGGCAGAACGCTGGCTCGCCAGGGCAAAACCATGATCGCTCATGGCATAAATCAATTCGTGGTTGCAGGGTGGTACATCGGCCATAAAGCCGAGCCAGCCGAATGGATACACCCGTTCGTGTTCGGTGCGGATCTCGGCAGGAATGGTCTGGCGCGACACGCCGTGGAAGCCGTCGCAGCCAGCAACGTAGTCGCAGTCGAGGCGGTATTCTTCACCGTCGTGGACAAACGTGACGTAGGGTTTGTCGCTCTTAACCTCATGCGGGGTTACTTTTTCAGCGTTGTAATAGGTTGGCAGTTCAGCTGCCTGACGCGCATCCATCAGGTCGCGGGTGATTTCGACCTGGCCATAACACATGACGGTGTCGCCACCGGTCAGTGTTTTCAGGTCGATGCGGGTACGTTCACCGTTCATCGACAGTTCGAAACCTTCGTGTACATGGCCTTCGTTGTCCATCCGCTCCGCTACACCGGCTTCTCGCGCCAGATCAACAAAACCCTGTTCCAGAATACCGGCGCGGATTCGGCCCAGAATATAGTCGCCGTCGACGCGATCCAGAATAACGTTGGAAATACCCTGTGTGTTCAGCAGCTGACCTAGCAGCAAGCCGGATGGGCCTGAACCAATAATGGCTACCTGAGTTGTTATAGTTTTCATGTTTGCCTCGGCTGAGTGGTGTCTGGTATCCATTCCATGATGAGCAAATTCGATCTGATTCTGAATGGAGGATAGCGGCTATCGCTGGTACTTTTTCTGCAAAGGATAAATAGTCAGCTAGGTGTGGATAGCTGCCCGCCTGTTTTGCAACAGGCATCTGCCGAGGTGGGAAGAAATAGTGCGAACAGGTGCTGGGTTGTTGTTGAACAAAAAGCAACCAGCTGTGACCATGAATCGACGGGATAAATCTCTGGTATCTCAAAAAGTTATGGAAATGTGTAACAATTCTATGGATTTTTACACATAGCGTATGTCGTTTTCAATATATGTACAGCCTTTCTTCTGGTGCTGTACGACACTTGTGTGGCTGAATTAACCGGCGGTCGTTTCACAGGAGAGCAACCGTTGGACTACTGTTATAAGACCAAAACAATAAATAAAAAGGCGTAAAAATGAAGAAGCATACACTGGCTCTGGCCATTGCATCATCCGTTCTTGCATCAGCTGCTGGTGCAGGTCAGGTCGCTGAAATGAATGGCGTCAAATACAGCGTGGGTGGCTACATCAAGGCCGAGGGCGTATTCAATCGTCCGGATGCTGATGCAGCCAACGGCGTAACTAACACTTTTGATGCGACCGCCCGTCAGTCTCGTTTGAACTTCAAGACCGAACGTGAAGTCGATGGCCACAAGATCTCTACCTTTATCGAAGGTGACTTCTACGGTGGTTATTTTAACTCCGCTACTTACAATTGGCGTTTGCGTCACGCCTATATGCAAATTGACAAGGTAACCCTTGGTCAGACTTGGAATGGTGCGTTCTTCGCTACTGCACCAATGGACGCGGCCCAGATCAACTTCTGGGGCCCTGGCCTGGGTACTATCAGTGGTAACGGCGGTACTGTCCGTTCGAACCTGGTGATGCATTACACCTCGGGTCCAATCCGTATCAGCTTGCAGGATCCGGTTAACACAGGTGCTGGCTTCCCGGATATGGTGGCTGCCTATACCCAGCGTTTTGAAGGTGGTTCTGGCTTTACCGTAGCGGCTGTCGGCCGCGATGTCGCTCAGGGTGACGGTTCCAATAACGACCGTGAAAACTCTGTTTTTGGTGGCGGTGCTTCGTTTGCCGGTAAGCTGGGTCTGGGTGACGTGACTCTGTACGGCAGTGCCTACACAGGTAAGGGCTTGGGTGTGTTCTCAGGCTTTGGTGTGAATGGTGCCTACGGTGGTCCGAAAAACTCCGATGCTCAGGATGGCGAGCTGGTACAGCAAACCGGCTACACCGCAGCGGTTGCATACAAGTTTGACACCAAGACGACAGCGACTATTCGTATGGCCCACATCGGCGTTGACGACACGGCAGACAGTGAGTTGAATGCCATGAATGCCAACGTGATCTACAATTATACCAAAGGTCTGGATCTGGGTATCGAATTCCGCAAGCAGGATGTTGATACATTGAATAACACCTCAACGCTGCCGAACCTGCGTCCGAAAGGCAAGCAGCTGGAAGTGATGGCAATCTACAAGTTCTGATCATGCCTGGTTTGGATAGCACCTGTCGTGGTGTGCTATCCGGCCTGACTGTGGCAGTACCTGATAGATTCGCTTGATCTTGATATTGTTGTTCTGCAAGCAGGGTTGCGACAGCTCTCCCTGTGACAACAAGAAAAACCGGGTTCGCCCGGTTTTTTTGTGGCTGTCGTTCAGGGACGATGTCTATCGATGATCGACGAGGTCAGCTTGTGGCCTGTTGCTGGCGCCGCTTGCGTAATGTATCCGACGGTGATTCGCCGTAGCGTTCCCGGTAGTAGGCGGAAAAACGGCTGAGATTGGTAAAGCCGTAACGTGTAGCGATATGAGTGATGTTGTGTTCCGGGTGCTGCTGAATATTGGCGTACGCCGCTTCGAGTTTACAATTGCGAATAAAAACAGAGGGTGTGATCCCCAGCTCACGATTAAACAGGTTGTAGAGTGTTTTTACACTGACCTTGCATGCCGCAGCAATTTCTCGGACATCAAAGTCTTCTGTGATGTGTTGTATTACCCGATGTCGCACCTGTTCTATTTGTGGGTGCTTACTGACCTGTGCCAGACCTGGTTGCACCACTCGAGTGGTAAAACTGTTCATCAGGGCATCGTACAGCAGTTGTTCGTAGCACTGGCGGGTTGTCTCGGTGATGGGCCTGGTCGCTGAGGCCCACATGGAGCGAATAATATGGTAAAGCGCCTCAGGCAAGACAGCGCCGGTTTCCGGGAGCAGAAAGTCGATTTCCATACTGGAATGAGCGCAGCCCATGACAACCGCAGCATTCAGTAACTCTTGCTGCGGAATGGATAGTGTCGTGACATGACAATCCGCCTGATAACAAACCGGCAGTTTGTCACCCGGGTTCAGCAATAACACTGCACCGGGGGTGAGTTGTTGTTGCCCTGTCAGGGTGTGATAGTCACAACTGCCGCTCATTACCAGCAGTAAAAAATAGCTGTCCTCGCTGGTATGGCAGACCAGTGGGGTCTCGTGAGCAAAATGCAGCTCGGAAAGCATTAGCTTGCCGAACAAGTTGCGGTCGTTTCGAAACAGTGTCGGAGTGTCCGTAAGGGGATTACTTTCGGCCGGACGAATAAAAAGGGCAGTACCTGCACGATTTTCCATGCGCCATTCCAGCCGGGGCTGGCTCACTCGCTCAGGGCTGGGCACCAGTGCCAGGGAAGCTGAAATGGATAGCGATGCGTCAGGCATGGATTTCCTCTGTTGCCGTTTGGAGTGAGTCCTTCTGATTGTCATCAGCTTGCTGGTACTTAAATAACATGCTTGTTGTCGGGTCCATTCTTGAGCTGGCGCTGAAGTGCGTGGCCAGTATTCTTTTTCTGCATGGGAGTATGCCTGTAACGTATTTGCTCGTGCTACCAAACTGCCATTCCAATTTCATCAGTAGGCTATTTGTTTATGCTATAGCAAGGAGCAAGGATTGGGGCAGAATGTGATTTTATTTACTACAGTCAGTGAAGCAGTTCTTATTGCTATCGCAAGTGCTGGAAGAGTTCTTTTGTTGCAAAAAAGCTGCTTTTACAGGGCTTTTCTGGACATCAGACCGATCTGGCGATGGCGCTTGGAGCGTGACTTTATAGCTGGATTAGCATGTATCTATGCAAAAAACGAATGGTTCCTATGCTTATTTAATTACCAGCAAGGCGGCTGGGATGCTAGCTTGCGGTTGTCGATTCTAATTGCTGTTTTGCGGCCTTGGATTTCCAGTGGCCAGTGACTGTGCTGGCGGTAATTCAGGTGAATCACTTCAATACAAAAAAGTCTGTTGAAATTTCCGACAGTTCTAGGTTGCATGATTTTGCCTTCGGGGATTTTGCCGCTGGCAAAGTCTGACCGATAAAAATAACAAGGTGTAAAACAATGAAATTGAAAAACCTGTTCCTGACGCTAAGCCTTACTGTCGCAGGTATGGCTGCATTGAACACCCAGGCTGCTGAACCTGAATTTACCTTTAAACTGCATCACTTTCTGACTCCGTTGTCCGCTACTCATCAAAAAATGATGGTGCCGTGGGCAGACAAGGTGATGGCAGAGTCCCAGGGTCGTATCAAGATCGATATCTATCCTGCGATGCAGCTGGGTGGCAAGCCTCCGCAGTTGTTTGACCAGGCGCGCAAAGGCGTCGCCGATATCGTCTGGACGGTAGGCGGTTATACACCGGGTCGTTTTCCGAAAGCCGGTGCCTTTGAACTGCCGTTCATGCCTGCCAGTGCGGAAGCAACCAGTATGGCATTGCAAGAATACGCTGAGACTGAAATGCAGGACGAGCTGAGCGATGTACGCCTGCTGGCCATTCATACCCATGCCCCCGGTGCTCTGCACTCGCGTAGCAAGCTGATCAAAACCGCAGCGGATATGGAAGGCCTGAAGATGCGAGCGCCGAACAAGGCGATGGCCGAAGCTTTCGGTATTATGGGCGGCTCACCGGTCTTTATGCCTGTACCCGCCTTGCCTAGTGCCTTGTCCAAAGGAGTGGTGGATGTTGCCGTGATGCCGTTTGAGGTGGTTAACCCGCTGAAAATCCAGCAGTTGGCACCGAACCATACCGAGATCAAGGGTGAGCGCGGTTTGTATACCCAGTTCTTTCTGTTTGCTATGAACAAAAAAGCTTACGAGCAGTTGCCTGCTGATCTGCAAAAGGTGATCGACAATAATTCGGGTATCGATGAAGCGCGTCGACTGGGGCATGAAATGGATCTGGCCGAACTGCCAGGGTATGCCGCGTCACACGCAGAAAATAACCCTTTCTACACGCTGACTCCGGAAGAAACTGCAAACTGGAAGCGCATGATGCAACCAGTGACCGACGACTGGATTGCGGATATGACGGATGATGGCAAGGATGGTGCGGCGCTGTATCAGAACGCCGTTAATCTGATTACGAAATACGAGAAGGTTGTTAGTGGATCATGACTGAAGTAGCCCTGAATCAGCCTGTCTGGCTGGAACAGGTGCGTATCGGTATGGCATGGCTGTCCCGCCAGTTTGCACTGGTGGGCGGTTTTCTGATGCTGGTACTGGCAACCATGACGGTTATCAGTATCACCGGTCGCGCTCTGTTTGGTACCGCAATTGAAGGCGATTACGAATTGGTGGAAGCCGGTCTTGGAATCACCGTCTTTTTGTTTTTACCGGAAGGCCACCGCGCTAATGGTCATGTTGTTGTTGATATTTTCACCAATAATCTGGCACCCCGCTGGGTGACATTGCTGGAGACCATTGGTGAGGCTTTTTTCTTTGTGGTGTCGGTGGTGCTGATCAGGCAATTGACCTTGGGTGGATTGGATGCCTACGACTACATGGAACAGAGCATGATTCTTGAACTGCCGTTATGGATCGTTTTTGTGCCCGGTGTGTTGTCATCTGTCCTGGTTGCCCTGACGAGTCTTGATCGTGTAGTTACCTTTGTTCGTGGAGCCGGGAAATGACCAATGTAGAACTGGCGTTTGCCATGATTGTATTGCTGATGCTGCTGATGGCGATGCGTATTCCCATTGCACTGTCGATGATGGCTTGTGGCGCTTTGGGTTACGGTCTGCTGGCCGGGCCAGACTCCGTTTTGAATTATATGGGGACAGTGCCGGTCTCCAAGTTTTCTACTTTTGACTTGTCGGTTGTGCCGCTGTTTTTGCTGATGGGGGAGCTGGCCACACGTGCCGGTATTACGCGTGAATTGTTCCGTACTTGTAACGTCTGGGTGGGGCAATTGAAAGGCGGCCTGGCGATGGCGTCCATTTCCGGCTGCGCTGCATTTGGGGCTATTTGTGGTTCGTCGCTGGCAACTGCATCGACCATGGGCAAGGTTGCCCTGCCTGAAATGAAGGCCAATAACTATCAGGCCGGTCTGGCAGCCGGGGCGCTGGCAGCGGGTGGTACGTTGGGTATTCTGATTCCGCCGTCCATGGTGCTGATTATTTTTGCGGTTCTGACCGAACAAAACATCGCCAAAATGTTTATTGCGGCATTTGTGCCGGGCTTTATGGCGGCGTTTGGCTACATGCTGGCGATTGCCATTTATGTTCGCTGGAAGCCAGAATCCGGTCCTGCTGGCCCAAAGACCACCTGGGCTGAGAAGTTTCGTTCTACCAAAGACGTCTGGCATATTTCCGTGATCTTCCTGATTGTACTGGGTGGTATTTATGCGGGTATCTTTACGCCAACAGAAGCGGCTTCGGTGGGGGTTTTTCTGACTGCGATACTGGCCTTTACCCACGGCAAGATGCGGCTGGCGGATTTCCGTGAAAGTATCCTCAAGACAGCGGTATCGACGGCGATGATTTTTTTCATCCTGTTGGGTGCTGACTTGTTCAGTGTCTTTATTGCCCTGACCCAGCTGCCATCCATTGGCGCTGATATGATTCTGGCAGCTGACCTGTCTCCGTATCTGGTACTGGCGATCATGCTGGTTACTTACCTGGTGTTGGGGTGTTTTATGGACAGTCTGGCGATGATTCTGCTGACCATTCCCATCTATTATCCGATCATTGCCGTTATGGATTTTGGTATGTCGGCGGAAGACCTGGGGATCTGGTTCGGTATTATTGCGTTGGTTGTTGTTGAGGTGGGGCTAATTACGCCACCGGTTGGCATGAACGTCTTTATCATCAAATCCTTTGACAAGGATTTGCAGCTGACAGAAGCATTCAAGGGTGTTATCCCGTTTCTGATGTCGGATATTCTGCGTGTCATCCTGATGATTATCTTCCCTGGCATCACGCTCTGGGCAGTACATCTGCTGAACTGATCGTTGTTCCTGTCTTGCCTACCGACAGACGCATGTCTGTCGGTTTGTGTTAACTGTTTCGCTTCCAAACCCATACTTGCCTCCCTGTTTTACTTCCTCTTGCTCTTCTCCCGTTAAACCTTAAACCCTGCTCTCCGTTAAAGCCTGCTCTCCGTTAAAGCTGCACCGCATCACGATGTCGTCGAGACCACAAATATCGGATCAGGCTGGGTAAACTCAATCCTGCAATAGCGATAGCAATGCCGGTGACCTGAATAGCGGAAAGCTGCTCGCCCATCGCCACGGCAATCAGGGCTGCCGATACCGGCACAAGGTTAAAAAACATCGAGGCGCTGGCCGCGCCAATAGCCTTCACTCCCTGAATCCAGAACAGGTAGGCCACCACGGATCCAAACACGCTGATATGGAGTATTTGCAACAGGTTGGTGGGCGTCATTAACTGCAATTCTTCCCAGGGATGTACTTGCCTGATGACCAGACCATAAAAGCTGACTGCGAGCCATCCGGCTGTCATGGTCACCAGGGTAAACGGCACGGGTGATAACCAGTGATTGACCCGTTGAGAGGCAATGGTAAAGGCAGCCCAACACAACATGCCGCCAGCAATCAGCAAGTCACCCTGATTGATGCCGTGTTGCAGCAGGGCAATGACATCACCGTTGGTAATGACCAGGGTGACACCGGTCAGACCAATCAGCAGGCTGACCCACTGCTGGATGGAAAGCCAGCGACGAGCCAGTGCGGCGGCGGCGATGGAAGTGACCAATGGACTGAGTGCCATGATCAAGGCACCGTTGGTGGCTTCGGTATAGGGCAGTCCTTCGTACAGCGCCAGATTGAAGCCACCGACACCTAGCACGCCAAGCGCCGCCAGAATCAGGTATTGCGACCAACGCAGTGATGGCCAGGGTTTTCTCTGTACGATCAAGTAGACGATGACACAGGCAATCGCGATCAGAAACCGCCACATCAACAGCGACAGGCCGGATATTGAGTGCAGCAGGATTTTTGAGATGGGAAACACACTGCCCCAACAGATCACGCAAATCAGCAGCATGACTATCGGGGTCGCACGGGATGAGGAATGCATAAAAGGGCCTGGACCAAAAGAATGGCACCAGCTTATTGATTCTTCTGGTGATTGATAGATCTGTTTTTAGCAAGCATTGTTGCAAGCCGGAAAGTGTCGGGATGTTAACCCTGATCCAAGGGTCTGAGGCCTTTTGCTTCCAACCCGGCGTTATTCGTCGCTTGTTGAGCTCGCTAACCCGCACTCCTCATACCTTGTTCTGAAACCAGCTGGCGCTCATCAGGCTCGGTTTAATCATTGAGAACCTCCTAAGAGTCTGTCGGGTTTAGGGCTGCTCTACTGCGGAAAAGCTGAATCCGGCTCGTTTTTGAGCAAACTCTTGTTAAGTGAAATAGAACCGCTATTCGCTTCAAATTTGCGCAAACATCGCTCAAACCAGTCTTTCCCTCGCGACGAACGCCTAAGTCCGACAGGCTCCTAGCCCAATTCGTCGGCGACCCGTTCGGCTTCGTTGCGGAAACAAGCCAGCAGCAGGTCGATCATATCGTCCTGGCTGTCTTCATCACGCCAGCACATGCCAACGCTCCCGCCGGACTGCTCAATATCCATCGCCAGCGGCACGACCAAACCCCGTTCTTCAAAATGCATGGCCACCCGTTCGGAGCTGATCGACAGCATATCGCTGTATTTGATCATCCAGAGGTTGGCGATCTGTGAAGCCGATTCAATCCGTAATGGCGCCGGTTTTTGGCCTGCGGCGGTGAGGGCGGCGTCGAGTTTGCTGCGGATGGGGGTGCCGTCGGGCCAGACGATCCAGTCGTACTGGTAAAGGTCTTCCCAGGTCAGATTGCTTTTCCGGGTGAGCGGGTGACCTGGACGGGCGACAACACGCAGCCTTTCATTATAGAGAATGGCACTGCCAATGACTGGACGTGGCCGGTAGTTGTCCATCCGGCCGACCACCAGATCCAGCTTGCCCAATTCCAGTTTGGCCAACATTTCGTTCATGGTGCTTTCTTCCACCCGGATACGGGCATTCGGATTACTTTTGAGAAAACGCATTATGGCGGCAGGAACAAAACTTGGCGCGGACGCCGGGGAGGTGCCAATGGAGAGAATGCGGTTGCCGCCCTGCATTAACGAATGCAGGTTCTGCTCCGTACGTTCCACTTCCGACAGCATGCGCCGGGCATGACTGACCATCAGACTGCCCAGTGGGGTGGGCCGCAGCCCGCGTGAATGGCGTTCAAACAGCGGTGCGCCAATATCCTCTTCCAGTTCTTTCAGCCATTTCGACAACCCTGGTTGGGTGGTGTGGGAAGTGCGGGCTACATCACTCAGGCTGCCACTCTCTGATAGTTCAATCAGCAGGCTCAGGTGTTTCAGTCGTAATTGCCGCGTCCAGCTCAATGTATCTCTCTCAATGTATCTCTCAAGGTATATATCTCAGGTTATGGCTCTATCTAAAACTATCATTATTCGATCTACCAGGGCTCGTCAATAATCTTTTTAACAGTTTGAGAGATGGCGCGGTTTGCCTGACGCCGTGCCATGGCCGCAACCGGAGATAACTATAAATGCAGCTCTACAGTTTTTTTAACAGCTCCACCTCATACCGGGTACGGATCGCACTGGCATTAAAAAACCTGGATTTTGAATATCAGGGTGTGAATATTCGTATTGGTGCGCAATTTGCCGCCGAGTATGTGGCAAAAAACCCGAACAAAAGTGTACCTTTGCTGATCGACAACGACGGCACTCAGGTTACCCAGTCTCTCGCCATTCTCAGTTATCTTGATGAAAAATACCCTCAGTCACGGCTGGTTCCTGCGGATCTGGTGGCGAAAACCAGGGTGCTGGAAGTCGCCAATGCCATTGCCTGCGATATGCACCCGTTGAACAACCTGCGCATTCTGGGCTATCTGAGCAAAGAACTGGGAGTGAGCGAGGAACAGAAAAAAGCCTGGTACAACCACTGGGTGGTGGAAGGGTTTGACGCAGTAGAAGCGCTGCTGGCGAGATATGGTCATGGCTGCTGTTGTTTTGGTGATGAACCGACTCTGGCCGATGTCTGCCTGATTCCGCAAGTCGCCAATGCCCAGCGTTTTGGCTGTGATCTGAGTGCCTACACACGGATACTGGCGATTTACCAATACTGCCAGACGCTACCGGCGTTCCAGCAGGCGGCTCCGGCGAATCAGCCGGACAGCCAATAATATAAATGTCTGACCAATAACAAAAGACTCCGACGCCAGTGGCGTTGCACAAGTGACATTGAGTGATGACAGGATTGTCACTCCAGACCATGAGGATTGAACCATGCACGAACTCGGCAAGCTTGAAGATCTGCCACAGGGCTATCGCGATGATCTGACTGCAACCAATCTGGTGCCGTTGTGGCCATCGATGCGGGCGGTGTTACCACCTCGCATACCGACACGTCATACCCAGGTACTGAACTGGAGTTACGAGAGTGTCCGGCCGTTGCTGCTGCAAGCCGGTGAACTGACGCCGATGGAAAAAGCCGAGCGGCGTGTGCTGGTACTGGCCAATCCGGGTCATGGTCTGGAAAACATGCAGGCAACCCCAAGTATTTACCTGGGCTTGCAGCTGATCCTGCCAGGCGAGACGGCTCCGAATCATCGGCATACCCCGAATGCGGTGCGCGTTATCGTAGAAGGCGAAGGTGCCTTTACAACGGTCGATGGCGAGCCATGCCGGATGGAACGTGGTGACCTGATCCTGACCCCGGCTGGTAAATGGCATGAACATCATCATGAAGGTACTGGCCCGATTGTCTGGCTGGATGTGCTCGACCTGCCGCTGGTCTATCGTCTGGAAAGCTCCTGGGCAATGGAAGGCCAACTGCAGCAAAAACGCTCTGAGCGCGACAAATCCTTTGCTGATTACAGTGCCGCCGGTGTGGTTCCCAATATGGGCTTCCAGCGCGGTGACAGTAACAGCCCGATGCTGCGCTATCCCTGGGCCAAGACTCGTACCTGCCTGCTCGAAATGGCCAGCGAATACCCTGAAGGTCTGCTCAGCATCAGCTATGTGAATCCTGAAAATGGCACGCCGTTGTTCCCCAGTATTGGTTTTGGCGCGTTGATGTTACGTCCGGGAGAAACCATTACCTTGCCAAAACGCACCACGCCGGTGGTCTTCCATGTGGTTGAAGGTGCTGGTCAGATGAATGTTGTGGGGCACGCATCCGCCGGTGCGGAACCGCTGGACTTTATCAACAAGGACACGCTGTGCGCACCGGGTTACACCGACATTACCCTGACGAACCGATCCGCGACTGAACCAGCGTTTCTGATCAGCGCCGACGAAAGCCCGTTACACCAGTATCTGGGTATTTTCTAACGGCGTTGCTAACGCCCGCTATACGCCATGTGCCGCATGAGCTACTCAGAAAGAGTCTGCTGCACCCGATTTAATGACGCACTTACAGCGAGAAGAAACCATGACAACTCATCTGATTTTTCCGGCCAAAGCGCCGGTCACTGCCGAAATTGTTGGCACCGATGCCCGTTTCCCGGTAAACCGTATTTTCTGCGTTGGGCGTAACTACCACGCCCACGCAGCGGAGATGGGTGTCACCGTCGACAAAAGCACCCAGGAACCGTTTTATTTTATCAAGGATGCCTCTACCCTGGTGCCGTCCGGCAGCACTGTGGCTTACCCGCCACAAACCGCCAACTACCACTACGAGATGGAATTTGTGGTTGCCATTGGCAAGGCCGGTTTTGAAGTGGCCGAAGACAACGCTGATGAACTGATCTACGGCTATGCCTGTGGTCTCGACATGACCCGTCGCGATCTGCAGCTGAAAGCCCGCGAAACCGGTCGTCCCTGGGATCTGGGTAAGGATTTTGAAGAGTCTGCGGTATTGGCTCCGATCTACCGCAAGGAAGATGTCGGTGTCATTACTGAGGGGAACCTTGAACTGTCTGTGGGTGGTGAGCAGAAACAAAAAACCACGCTGGGACTGCTTATCTGGAATGTGCGCGAAGTCATCGCCCACCTGTCCAAACTTTATCACTTGCAGCCCGGTGACCTGATTTATACCGGTACTCCAGAAGGTGTTGGCCCTGTGGTTGCGGGTGATGTGATCACCGGCAAGATCGACAACGTGGGCGACATTTCCCTGACCATCGCCTGAACAGAGTGCCAGCTGTCAGCTGATCGGCTGCTGGCGCAGTGTCCGGCGAATGCGGGTGCCCTAGTGGGTGCTCGTGACATATCGAAACACAACAATAACGATAAGGCCAATATCATGACTCACGTACTCCGCGATGTTCGCAGAACATTCCGCCATACCCTCTCCAGCCTGGTGCTTGGAACTTTGGTGACGGCGACTAGCTTTTCAGCCCAGGCCGATACCTTGCGTATGGGCATGGTGACGCCACCCAGTCATATCTGGAACAAGGTGTCTGAACGCTTTAATAACACCCTGCAAGAAACCACCGGGGGCAAGACCAAGATCAAGGTCTATCCACTGTCCAAACTGGGCGGTGAACAGCAAATGATCGATTTGCTGCAGTCCGGCGGCATGCAACTGGCGGTATTGACGGCCGGCGTGTTATCCAATCGAGAAGCCTCTATTTCCGGTTGGTTCCTGCCTGGCTTGTTCGACAGTGTCAGCGATGCGGCAGTCGCGACAGGCAAGCCACAAGCGCAAGCGATGCTGAAAAAACTTGAAGCGCACAAGCTGGTTGGTCTGGGTTACACCCTCGCCGGGATGCGCCATGTGTTGTCGACTCAGCCAATGGGATCGGTCGACGATTTTGCCAACAAAAAGATCCGTTCGTTTCCGAACAGCGTGTTTAACGATTTCTGGACCGATATGGGAGCGGCTCCTACAGCCATGCCGTTGTCCGGTGTCTCACCAGCGCTGACCACCAACTTGCTGAATGCCGTGGATGTCGATCTTGATGTGGTGGTAGGCCTGAAAATGTATCAGCAGGCACCTTACCTGACACTGACCAATCATATGGCGTTTCCCGGCGTGGTTGTCGCCTCCCAAAAGTGGTGGAACGGCCTGGGGGCACAACAACAGCAAGTCGTGATGGCCGCGTTCAAGGATGCTGAAAGCTGGGGCTTTCAACAGCAAGCTGAAGCCGAGATCAGTAATCTGGCACTGTTGAAAAAAGAAGGCGTTACGGTCGTCGACTTTGATACAGCATCATTGGTGCCGGTTATGAATAAGGTGTCTGACAAATACACCAGCACGAATGCTGATATCAAAGCGTTCTACACCGAAAACAAATAAGCCGCGCAGGTGCCTGCAGTGACCGCAGGCACCGCCTGGTCGGTTGGATCGGCACAGAGATGTTCGGCCCCGACCGAGGTTTGGTTATCAGTTTGACCAGCAGCAACGGAGTCATCTCGTGACGCTGCTGGGTCTTCGAGGTTCTCATGCTCAAATTTCTGGAAACGCTGGACCACGCGATTGGTCGTGGTGAACGCTGGTTGATGGTGGCGCTGACAGCTGGCCTGACGCTGATTCTCTGTACGCAGGTTATCCTGCGTTACTTTTTTAACAGCCCGTTGTTCTGGGCAGAAGAAGTCGCAGTGCAGGTGCTGATTATTATTTCGTTTGTTGGCGTCAGTTACCTGACCTACAGCGGCAAGCTGGTGCGGGTAGACTTTCTCCTGACCATGCTGAAACCGCAGCGCTCGCTGGTGTTGCTGCGTGTGCTGGATATTGTCGGCCTGATCACATTGGGCATCATGTGTTATTTCGCCACCGAATGGATTCAGCGTCCAGAGATTCGTGGTGATGTCTCACCTACCACCCAGATACCGCGCTGGTACAACTACTCGATACTGGTGTTCTCATTTTATTGCATGACCTGGCATCAGGCGGTGAAAGTGCTGATCCCTGAAAATATCGATATGCATCAATTACTGGTCGAAGATGAGAGCACCGGCGATGGCCCAGAGGTGCGTTCATGACCACTCTGATTGCCTTTTTTGTGGCCCTGCTGACCGGGTTGCCCATTTTTCTGACCCTGGTGCTGGGGACGCTGGTTTTTCTCTATGAAATGGATCTCACCATGCTGGTCAGCTCCTTGCCGATCCAGCTGTATGGCTCATTGAGCCAGAATGGATTACTGGCCATCCCGCTGTTCATGCTGGTGGGGGAGTTGATGAACAAGGGCGGCCTGACGTCACGACTGATGAACGCTGCCGACGTTTTTGTCGGGCGCTTCAAGGGCGGCCTGGCCTATGTGAATTTGCTGACCAACGCCATGGCAGCATCGATTCTTGGTTCGGCAACGGCGCAGATCTCGGTGATGAGCCGATTGATGATTCCGACCATGGTCGAGAAAGGCTACAACAAGGAATTCTCTGCCGCTGTTACCATGGCCGGTGGTTTGCTGGGGCCGATCATTCCGCCATCCATGTTGATGATTATTTACGGCGTTGTCGCCTACCAGCCGATTTCGGATCTGTTTATTGCCGGTATTCTCCCCGGCATACTGATTATTGCCGGATTTGCCCTGGTCATCTTCCTGACCGGGGTGTTCAAGGAATTACCCAAGGGCGAGTCGATGGCGCACAAGAACGTCAAGCGTGACCTGATTGACGGTTTGCTGCCTGGCACCATCCCGATTGTGGTGATTCTGTGTATTGTGATGGGGGTCATGACTCCGACAGAAGCTGGGGCGATTGCCTCAGTGATGGCGTTCCTGATCGGCTTGCTGGTGTACAAAACTATCTCGCTGCGGGATCTGGGTGAGATTTTTGCCTCGGTTGCCATTAACACCGCCACCATTACCGGACTGATTGCTGCCGCCTCAGTGTTTGGCTGGGCGCTGTCGTTTGAAGGTGTGCCGGACATGATGGTGGAGTGGATAACCAGTGTAACGGAATCCCCCGTTGCCTTCCTGATGCTGGTATACGCCATGGTCATCGTCCTGGGTATGTTCCTGGAGAGCATCGCGGTGATGATTGTGATTGTGCCGATAATCCTGCCCGCAGCCGTTGGCTTTGGTATCGACCCGATTCACTTCGGCGTGATTATCAGCCTTGCCACCTTGGTGGGGCTGGTGACGCCTCCGGTTGGGCCGGGACTCTACATTGCCATGACCACCGCCAACCTGCCAATGATGTCGCTGTTCCGTGCCATGTTGCCATTTTTGTTGGCGATGGGAATCAGCATGGTCATTATTGCGCTGGTGCCGGAATTGTCTCTGTGGTTACCTGGCCTGATGCGTTAGCCAGGCGCTGGGCAGGGGATCTGGCTGAAAAATGGATCAATAGAAGCCAGTACCGGAAAAAAAAAGTTATTTTTGAACAGTCACTGGAACCAACGGATGGAGAGGGGTTCTTAGTATAAGTAGTTTCATTGTCCTTCAGCTCTCCTCTGTTAGCTCTAGTCTTGGCGGCCCTTGTGGCCGCTTTTTTTTTTGTTTTTTTTTTGTTTTTTTTTGCTTTGTTATCGTTCGTGGATCTGCTGGCGGGGCATATTAGTGATAGATCACTGAATGACTGCTGATATTTCGGATTGTATTGATCATACTTAAAAACGTATAAATAAAAGGATGCAGGATTGTTTAGGGCTACCCTAATAACCAATAAATAATCTGAGAGTTCATGGAGAACGCGCTCTCTACCTATCAGGACATGTTATGACGATGAAGATTGCTTCGATACACGCAATATGTGGCCAGATTACCCGCTGTTTGCTCCCGGTAACCGCAATGGTTGGCTTGACTTTGGCCACTTCTGGTGCTCAGGCGAAGTCCTATAGTATCGGAATGGTGACACCGCCAGGCCATATCTGGAGCCAGATTTCAGACCGGATGAGTAATAATCTCAAGCTGGCCTCTCATGATCAGATACGTTTGCGCTCATCCAGAATGGCCAAAATGCAGGGTGAGGCGGAAACGATCAAAAAATTACAGTCCGGTAAATTACACCTGGCGATTCTGACGGCGGGCAGTCTGTCGTCTCTTGAACCCGCTTTCAGCGGCTGGTATTTGCCTTATCTGTTTAAAGATGTCCAAGCCGTCGCCAAGGCGACTGCCGGTACCGATGCCCAACAAATGTTGCAGCGGCTGGAGTCGAGTCAGCTGGTCGGTATGGGGTATGCCCTGGCAGGAATGCGTCAGGTGGTGTCAACCCGTCCTGTTGCCAATGTCAGCGATTTTAATGGCATGAAAATCCGTTCGTTTCCTGATCAGGTGTTCAAAGATTGGTGGCAAACACTGAATGCTGTACCGATGCAGTTGGCACTGCTTGATACGCAACCCGCTTTGCTTAATAAACAGCTGGATGCGGTCGATGTTGACCTGGATATGCTGGTGGGCCTGAAGATCTATCGTGATGCACCCTACCTGACGGTGACCAACCATATGGCGTTTCCGGGTGTTGTCGTGGCGTCCAAGGTATGGTGGGACGGCTTGACCGTCGATCGTCAGCAAATGGTGATGACCGCTTTCAAGGAAGCCGAAGCCTGGGGGTTCCAACGCCAGGAAGAAGCCGAGATCAATAACCTGGCGCTGCTCAAGCGTGAAGGAGTGAAAGTAGCCAATCTGGGGGCGGAGCAGATGTCGGCGGCGATCAGTACCGTAATCAAGCGTTATACCGCTGCCAATCCGGTGATCAAGCATTTTTATGAGCAATATCACCCACGCTAGCATTTCATTTATCGTTGGCAGTATCAGTCTGGGGGCAAAGGGCCAACGGCCCGCTTTCCGGCTGACTGTGTTCTCAGTAACCGGGCAAAAAGACCTGGTTACTGTGCGGTGCGACGGCTGGCTGACAGCCAGCTTTGGCTTATGGTTATGATCGCGTCGTACCACTTGGGCTTTTGCGTCGAACCCAAACGTTGGCGTTGTTCTGTTGTTGGTCATCAACATAGTTGAGTGTGGCATTGGCGTGTTCTCGCATCAGCCCTTCAACTCTGGCACTTTGTCCCTGGGACAGGGCATCAACGATGGCATGATGTTGCAGGTGCGCGTAGTAGAAACGTTTGAATTCTCGCTCCGGCTGACTGGCATCCACCGCCAGTGCCTTGACCGAGGCAAAGGGCATGTGATCGTTGCGCGCCAGCGCGGCGGCGACCGCCGGGTTATGACTTGCCTTGATGATGGTGTCATGAAACAGGCAGTTCATGTCGTGATAGCGATCGAAGTCGTTATCGCTCAGTAAGCCGTGCAAAAACAGTTGATCCCCTTCTTGCAGGCAACGCCGCAGGGTGTCAATTACGCCTGGATCCAATCCCCGCTCAACCGCCTGGCGAGCCGCCAGTCCTTCCAGTACGCCCCGGACTTCAATCGCGCCGGTAATTTCTTCTGAGGAGGTTTCCCGGACGGTGTAGCCGCGGCCGCTTTTGATCAGAAAACCTTCCTGTTCCAGCGCCCGGAATGCCATTCGTACCGGCATTCTGGACACACCAAGCGCCTCTGCCGTAGGAATTTCTGCCAGTCGTTGACCGGCGGTCAGCTGGCCGTCGGCAATCTGTTTGCGCAAGGTAACCAGTACTTGCTGCCCCGTTGTTGCCATGGATCTCTCGTCGTTGTGTACCTGGCAGAGATCTTAACACGGGGCTGGGATGATCAAGGATGCCTGTGAGTTACCCGGTTTTTCCCATCAATTCTTTGTTATTTTTTTATTTATGGATCCATAAATGACAAATATATCTATTTTTTGTTGATTTATTGTTCATTTTTGATTTAATTGGATCCAATAAGAACAAAGAGAGGTCTCCCATGTTTATTAAAAATGCCTGGTACGTTGCGTGTACTCCCGATGAAATCGAAGCCAAACCCCTGGGGCGCAAGATCTGTGGCGAAAATATCGTGTTTTTCCGTGATGAGAACGGTACTGCCGCCGCAGTTGAGGATTTTTGCCCTCATCGTGGTGCGCCGCTGTCGTTAGGTTATGTCGAAAACGGCAAGCTGGTGTGTGGTTACCACGGTTTGGCCATGGGATCCGACGGCAAGGTAGACAGTATGCCGGGTCAGCGGGTACGCGCTTTCCCTTGCGTCAAGGCGTATGCGGTGATTGAGCGCTATGGTTTTGTCTGGGTATGGCCGGGAGATCAGGCGGCCGTGGATCCAGCAAAACTGCACCCATGCGAGTGGGCCGAAAGTGATGAGTGGGCCTATGGTGGTGGTCTGTTCCATATCCAGTGCGATTATCGGCTGATGGTCGACAACCTGATGGATCTGACCCATGAAACTTACGTCCATGCGTCGTCTATTGGCCAGAAAGAAATCGACGAAGCTGCGCCAGAAACTACGGTGGAAGGTGAACAGGTGCTGACGTCCCGGTTTATGGAAAACATTCAGGCTCCGCCTTTCTGGGCTTCTAATATGGAAGCTAATGGTCTGGATCCCAACGAAGTGGTGGATCGCTGGCAGGTGTGCCGGTTCACTCCGCCGAGTCACGTGATGATTGACGTCGGCGTGGCGTTGGCAGGCAAGGGCAGTATCAATGCCGAGAAGAAAGACCGCGCCTCGTGCATCGTGGTGGATTTTATCACCCCGGAAACCGAAACCTCCCATTGGTACTTTTGGGGTATGGCCCGTAATTTCTGCCCGGACGATCAGGCGTTAACCGATCGTATTCGCGAAGGTCAGGGCAAGATTTTCAGTGAAGATCTGGAAATGCTGGAACTGCAGCAAAAGAACCTGCTGGCCTATCCGAATCGCGATGTGCTCAAACTCAATATTGATGCCGGTGGGGTGCAATCACGCCGTGTGATTGAACGTTTGCTGACCGCCGAAACGGAGCGTTGAAATGATTGCGCCAACGGATCTGATTGAGGTTCGGGTTGCCAGCATTTGCCGGGAGTCGAGCCAGGTAAACAGCTATCAACTGGTGAGTGCTGACGCTGTGCCATTACCGGCTTATGAAGCCGGTGCTCACATCGACGTCCATTTGCCTGGTGGTCTGATTCGCCAGTATTCGCTCTGCAATGCGACGGCAGAGCCGAACCACTACCGTATTGGCGTGCTGCGTGATGCCGGATCTCGGGGTGGCTCGGAGGCGCTGCACCGGGACGTCAAGGTCGGCAGCCGACTGCAGATCAGTATGCCACGCAACCTGTTTGCTCTGGAAAAAAAGGCCACTCACAGTCTGTTACTGGCCGGAGGCATCGGGATTACGCCGATGCTGGCGATGGCCTATCAGCTGTACCAGCAAGGGCGCTCGTTTGAATTGCATTATTGCGTCCGCAGTCTGGAGCAGGCGGCGTTTATTGGTGAGTTGCAGCAACAGCCGTGGGCACAACAGGTACATTTGCACATCAGTCAGGATGGCGGTCGGCTGCAATCGGCCAGCCTGCTGGCTCAAGCAACAGAGACAACACATTTGTATGTCTGTGGCCCAGCCGGGTTTATGGACAGCCTTTGGGCGGATGCGCTGGGGCAGGGCTGGCCAACGTCACGCATGCACCGTGAATATTTTGATGCCCCTGAGGTGATCGCCTCGGATGATGACCAGCCATTTGAAATTCAGCTGCAGTCCACCGGGGCGATCTATTCGGTCGCAGCGGATCAGACCGTCGCTCAGGTACTGGAACAACAGGGCATTGATGTCGCGCTGTCGTGTGAAAAAGGCATTTGTGGTTCCTGTCTGACGCCCGTTCTGGACGGTATTCCTGACCATCGGGATTTGTACCAGACCGAGGAAGAACAGGCTGCCAACAGCCATTTCACCCCCTGTTGCTCGCGTTCAAAAAGTGCCCGGCTGGTGTTACAGCTGTAATCACGGGGCGTTCTGCGCCCTGATTGCTAATCTGAATCTGAATCTGAATCTGAATGGCAGGGAGGGCACGATTATTTTTACACCGTGACAACCCGTTTAGCGCACGTCTTCAAATCGATACACAGATAACTATAAAAAAGATAACTATGGTACTCAGTATGAAAATCAAACAGTTGGTCTCCGTTCTGGGCATGGGCATTGCCGCCCTTGTATCCTTTTCAACCGCCACCGCTGCAGAGCCGGAAGTGACTCTGAAGCTGCATCATATGCTCCCCATGAGCTCGACTGCCCACCGCCGTTTTCTGGTTCCGTGGGCCGACAAGGTAATGGCTGAATCCAACGGCCGTATCCAGATCGATATCTATCCCTCCATGCAGCTAGGCGGCAAGCCCGCATCGCTGTACGACCAGGCTCGCAAAGGCGTTGCTGATATTATCTGGACGGTCGGTGGTTATACGCCGGGACGTTTCCCCAAAGCCGGGGTGTTTGAACTGCCGTTTATGCCGGCATCGGCAAAAATCACCAGCATGGCGTTGCAAGAATATGCCGAGCAGGAAATGCAGGATTCATTCGCCGATGTACAGCTACTGGCATTGCATACCCACGCACCGGGTTCGATTCACAGTCGCACGACACCGGTTTCGCGACTGGAAGATCTGGCCGGTTTGAAAATTCGTGCTTCCAACAAGCAAATGGCAGATGCCTTGACCCTTGCCGGGGCTTCACCGCTGTTTATGCCGGTGCCTTCTGTGCCATCGGCCTTTTCCAAGGGCGTACTGGATGCTGCGCTGTTGCCTTATGAAGTGGTTGCGCCGTTAAAAATTCACCAGATGGTGGATTACCATACCGAAATTCATGGCGACCGGGGTCTGTATACCCAGTTCTTTATCTTCGCGATGAACAAGGATGCCTATGCCAAACTGCCCGCCGATTTGCAAAAGGTGATTGATAACAACTCGGGTATCAGCACCGCTGGCTGGATAGGTGCTGCCTGGGATGAATCGGAACAAGCCGGACGCAAGGCAGCCGTAGAAGAAGGCAACCAGATTCTGGTGCTCAGTGACAGTGAAACGGCGCGCTGGAAAACCACCATGCAACCGGTGACGGATGGCTGGATCAAGGAAATGGACGATGCCGGTAATGATGGCCAGCGGCTGTACCAAAAAGCTGTCGATCTGATTAATAAATACGAACAGGATTAAGACTGGCTGCTATAAACGCTTAAAGCAAAGTCTAAAGCGGCTATCGCCTTGATTCTGGACATTCACAACTGACGGCGTATAACTCGGAAGCTGGACAGGGTGTACGCCGGGAGTTGTGTTTGAATCTTGTTTGGGCATTATTTTTTCTGGTCGGATGTGCCACCGCGCTGGTGCGCTGGCTGGGCGGCGATACCGAGATCTTTCAGCAACTGGTGAATGCCAGTTTCGATATGGCCAAACTCTCGGTCGATATTGCCATTGGTCTGGTGGGATTGCTGGCGTTGTGGTCGGGGCTGTTTGCCATTGCTGAAAAAACCGGCGTTATCAGCTGGCTCGGTCAAGGGCTGGCACCGCTGTTCCGACGACTGATGCCAGAGGTTCCTGCCGGGCATGAGGCGCAAGGTGCCATCACCATGAATCTGGCGGCCAATATGCTGGGTCTGGATAACGCTGCCACCCCGCTGGGGATCAAGGCGATGCAGGCCTTGCAGACACTCAATCCGCTCAAAGATACCGCCAGTAATGCCCAGATCCTGTTTCTGGTGCTGAATACCTCCTCGGTTACCTTGTTACCCGTCACTATTTTTATGTACCGCACCCAGCTGGGCGCGGCCAATCCGGCCGACGTGTTTGTGCCAATCTTGCTGGCGACCACCGCCTCAACCCTGTCTGGTTTATTGGCCGTGATGTGGCTGCAAAAAATCCGCCTGGATGCGGTGGTACTGGGGTATCTGGGCGGACTGGTGGCCGTTGTCGCGACGCTGGTGTTCTGGCTCGGTTCTGTACCCGTGGATCGCCTTGCCGATATCTCACAGCAACTGGCTAACGGCATCATCCTGTTGTTGATGGTCGGTCTGGTGGCGGCCGGACTGTGGCGTCAACAACCGGTTTACGAACAATTTGTAGCGGGTGCCAAAAGCGGTTTTGAAACCGCCGTGCAGTTGATTCCCTATCTGGTGGCCATGCTGGTGGCGATTGGTATTTTTCGCGCCAGTGGCGCACTCGACCTGTTACTGGATGGCGTACGCTGGCTGCTGACGGCACTGGGTGTCAGCACCCTGTTTGTCGACGCCTTGCCTGTCGCACTGATGAAGCCCTTCAGTGGCAGCGGTGCCCGCGCCATGATGCTGGATGTGATGAATACCCATGGCGTTGACTCGGTCGCAGGGCATATTGCTGCGGTGATGCAAGGCAGTACAGAAACTACCTTTTATGTCTTGGCGGTCTACTTTGGCGTGGTAGGGATTACCCGGATTCGCTACGCACTCTGGGCCGGGCTGTTGTGTGATGGCGTTGGGATGATCACCGCCGTGCTGGTAGGCGGATGGTTTTTTGCTGGTGGTTGAAACACGGCTGCAACAGTGAGTCCGCTTTGCCAGCGGCAGCGAGGCAGTTACCATGGTCAGTTCGATGCACCGATAAACTGTTGAGTATGCCCATGACTGAAGAAGCCAGCCCCGTTACCCGTACGCCATTACATCGCCGCCAGATTGACGTTCAGGGTTACCTGCGCAGCGACGGTTTGTGGGAAGTAGAAGGCACCTTGCTGGACACCAAGGGCTATGAAGCTAACCTGCCGGACAGAGGTTGCCTGATTATTGGTGATGCGCTGCACGATATGACCCTGACTCTGGTGGTGGATGATCGGCTGGTGATTCGTGAGGTTCGTGCGGCTATGCGTGCGACTCCCTATCAGGATTGTCATGGAGCAGCCCCCCGTTATGATTTGCTGGTCGGGATGAAAATCCGCTCCGGCTGGATCAACGACGTCAAGGAAACCCTGGGCCGTCAGCACGCCTGCACCCATCTCACTGAACTGCTGCCAGTACTGGCGACCGCCGCATTCCAGACCCTGCAAGGCTACCGGCTGGAATTCCAGACGGGATTCGCTGATAGCCCGGCGAACCGTAAACGAATGGACAATACCTGTTATGGCTATCGTGACGGTGGGCGGGCTGACACCCTGGTGTGGAACACCGCTACGGATTAACCGGGCATCGGGTTTGGTGCGCACCGCGCACCATTCATTCAGCGAGCGGCCTTACCCACGATCGAGAATATCTGCATCCAATTCTGGTCGCTGGCTGTGGGACACTAAAGGATAGCGGGATAGCACAAACCCCCGGTGAATAATCACTCACGGGGGTTTAGAGAACAGCGGGCGGTTACTTACTTCAACACGCCTTTAAAAAAGGCTGTCAGACTGGAGTAATCATTCAGCGGCAGCACATCGGCAACGTACTGATCCGGCCGTACGATAACGATACAGCCCTGCTCCTTGTTGATGCCGCGCATGTCATAGATATTCTTGCCACCACCTGAGGATTCCGGACGGTTGTCGACGCAGAATACTTTTTCATAGTCGCGCAGGCCGAATTTGCCCTTGAGGGGCATCAGAATGTCTGGCAGCGCCGACACATTGACATCACGATGGTGCTGCTGGAATACAGCTCGCACATCGATCACGTCATCCAGAGGAGCGTTTTGTGGTGTGTGAGCTCTGATCGGAGATGCCGGGTCGTGTTGCAGAAATTCACACAGGGCTTTCACGCCACACTCGGCTGACAGGGGTTGCTGTTCGCCAGCAAAGGCAAAAACATACCATTTCCCCCGGGCTGTGATGCAATGGCCCAATTGCATTGGCCGTGCATCAGCCTGGCGTACCACAGGAGCTGAGTGGAAACGCATGCCCAGGGTTTGTCCCGTTGCCAGTTGCTGGTGTTCACCCGTGCCTACCAGTTTGGACGGGTTATAACGAATCGCTGTACCGGCGGTGAAACGCGCAAATTGTTCGAAGTATTTTTGGAAGTCCGCCGGGTCAATACCATCGGGGTTGGTAGGGGATTTTGGCTTGGTACTGAACATTTTCGACAGCTCACGATCGAAATCGATCAGCTGTTTGGCGATAACCTGACGCTCGGCAGAGTAGCTTTTTAACAGCTCGGCATCGGCCTTGCCATTCAGAACGTGGGCCATTTTCCAGCCCAGGTTCCAAGTATCCATCACCGACGTATTCAGACCCTGTCCTGCTTTCGGGCTGTGGGTGTGACAGGCATCTCCGGCGAGGAAAACATGGGCCGGACGACCTTCGGCTGAATCGTCAAAGGCGGTGGTCAAGCGCTGTCCGATTTCATACACGCTCCACCAGACAACTTCTTTCACATCTAGGGTGAACGGCTGCATGATGCGTTTGGCGGCAGCGATCAGATAGTCTTTGGTTATCTTGTCGCGGGCAATACGCTCGTTCTCTGCCAGTTTATCCAGCTCGATATAGAGGCGAACCATGTAACCCCCTTCACGAGGGATAATCAGCATATTGCCTTCGTTACTGGAGTGAATGACACTCTTCACCCGAATATCCGGGTAGTCGGTCACCATCAGTATGTCCATTACCCCCCACGCCTGGTTGAGGGCGTCGCCGACCAGTTCATGGCCGATCTCCTTGCGCACAGTGGAACGAGCGCCATCACAACCAACAACATATTTTGCCTTGACGACTTCCGTTGTCTGAATGTTAACGGAGTAGTTGAGTGCGCGTTCGAAGGTCAGGGTAACCGGGTATTCAGTGGCATTTTCATCCACTTCTATATTTAACAGCTTACGAGAGTAATAAGGTTCGACTTTGCCGGGGCTGCGCAGCATGACGTCGAGAAACTGATCGTGCACCCGTGCCTGGTTAATAATGACGTGTGGCATCTCGGACAGATCATCTTCAACGTCCTGAATTTTGCTACTGAGAGCAATTTCATCTGGTTTGTTGGCATCCGGTTTCCAGAAAGCCACTTCGTGCACCTGGTAGGCTTCCTGCAGAATTTGTTCGGCAAAACCATACGCCTGGAACATTTCGATAGTGCGACAGGCAATACCATCGGCCTGGCCAACCAATAAGCGGTCGTCTTTCAGATCGACGATAGCAGTCTTGATATTCCCGAACTGTGATAGCTGCGCCGCCAGATTCAGCCCGGCAGGGCCACAGCCGACAATCATGACATCGACACACTCTGGTAACGGACGCTTGATTGGCGGTGGCACAACCGCATCCTGAGGGTCGGAAAAACGAGGGTCGCCTGGGTTATAACCGTTAAGATGAAATTGCATCGTAGTGTTCCTGTCGCTGTTGTTGTTTTTCTGTATTGTTCTGGATCACTTTACTTGGCTTTATATATCAGCAAAAATTGGTTTTTAATTTAAGATGTAAAGAATTTGCATATATGAATCCTAACTTGTTGAAACAACTGGCAATGGTCGTCAAACAAGGGTCGATCAGTGCTGCCGCCGAACAGCTGTTTATTACCCAACCGACTCTGACTCGCGCTTTGCAGCAGCTGGAAATGCGTGTGGGTGCGCCGGTATTAAAGCGTACCCGCTATGGTGTGACACCAACAGAAATTGGCGTCCGACTGGCCCTGGTGGGTGAACGAATTTTGGCGGAAACCGAGCAGGGCGATGAAGTGATCCGGCAGTGGCACTCGGGCTACGATAACCAGTTCACCATCGGCATCGACCCGTTATGGGAATACGCTACCGTGGCCGAGATGACGTCCGGGTTTTTGAAGCAGAGTCGTTATGTCTTTCATTGCCGGGTGGGTTCTGCTGCTACTCAGATCGAATGGATGCAAAACGGTGAGCTGGACTTTCTCCTGGCTCCGGCTCATCTGTCGGTGGTGCATGCATCCGGGCGCAAGGGATCACTGGAGCGGGAAGTGGTATTCCGCGATCGCTCCGGCGTTTTTGTGGGTAAACAATCGACCTTACTGGGTCGGCAACAGCCGGTAACCCCGCAAGAACTGCAACAGCACCGCTGGTTGATTGCTGGTGCCAGCGCCGGTTTTTTGTCTGGTGTGGAAGACCCGGCCGCCCAGCAAGCCGTTCGTATCGCTTTTACCGGCGGTATCCGCTCAGTCATTCACCTGCTGGATACCTCCGATATGGTAGTACGGCTGCCCGCCCGACTGGCACTGATGACCGCTGAAATTGATCCGCAACAAATGATTCAGGTCGAAGGTCAGATCAGCGCCCGCCGCGATATTGCATTGTGGTGGCGAGCGGAAGACAGTGAACGGCCAGACAGTCAGAAAGTACGTGAGTTTATTCGGGCTTGGGTAATGGGGTTGGATAAAACGGTGGGAGAGTTCGAGCTGGGGTTGTGATAGTACTTTTTGGCTGTGCAAGATCGTTAACAACGGAACGGGCGGACGGGTTGGCGTGGACGGGATAGTGTAGAGAGTTCGGCTACTACGCTGGAGTCAGCCATAACTGAAGAAGCCAGCCCCGTTACCCGTACGCCATTACATCGCCGCCAGATTGATGTTCAGGGTTACCTGCGCAGCGACGGTTTATGGGAAGTAGAAGGCACCTTGCTGGACACCAAGGGCTATGAAGCTAACCTGCCGGACAGAGGTTGCCTGATTATTGGTGATGCGCTGCACGATATGACCCTGACTCTGGTGGTGGATGATCGGCTGGTGATTCGTGAGGTTCGTGCGGCTATGCGTGCGACTCCCTATCAGGATTGTCATGGAGCAGCCCCCCGTTATGATTTGTTGGTCGGGATGAAAATCCGCTCCGGCTGGATCAACGACGTCAAGGAAACCCTGGGCCGTCAGCACGCCTGCACCCATCTCACTGAACTGCTGCCAGTACTGGCGACCGCCGCATTCCAGACCCTGCAAGGCTACCGGCTGGAATTCCAGACGGGATTCGCTGATAGCCCGGCGAACCGTAAACGAATGGCCAATACCTGTTATGGCTATCGTGACGGTGGGCGGGCTGACACCCTGGTGTGGAACACCGCTACGGATTAACCGGGCACCAAACCCACGAAGCAAGTTGAGAGGTTAATTTGAGTCAAATCAGCGAGTTTCTATACCTGGCCCCGACAATACGATATTCGAGAAGTGTCATCTTCCTTTAGGGAACATCTATTTAATCCTGCACGGCTCTGCGCGAGTGTTGCTGGTGATCAGGGCAAGGCGGCGAATGCCGCGAAATGACGAGTTCTTTTCAAGTTCGCCAACACCGCACTGGACGGCGGCAACCCGCGCCCTCCGGGGGCTGCCGGATGATTCCGACTCGGTGTCGCCGGTTGTTGACGTGACCCGTCAGGCCTGCAAACCGGCTTCGTGATTCAAAACCATCCGCAAGCCCAGAGCGGGCACCGGATTAAATAGATGCCCCCTTTACTCTTCTCTCCAGCGCTGAATCAGAAGAAGGCCTGAAGGCCCTAAATCTAATCAATACATCAGGAAGCTAAATGGCATTCAGAACGGGTACTGAATGCCGTTCGCCATGCTGCTGATCCATTTGCGTGCGGTGAATTCATCGAGATTGGCGGGGCCGCCAAAACGGCCGCTGTTGCCGGAGCTTTTCATACCGCCAAACGGCACCTGATACTCGTTATTGACGGTCTGGTCGTTGATATGAACCATTCCGGCGTGAATGGCCTGAGCCATGGCGTTGGCGCGTACCGGGTTACTGCTGTGAATGGCAGCCGAGAGGCCGTAGTCGGTGTTGTTGGCCAGGGCAATGGCGTCGGCGTCACTATCAAAACCAATCACCGGAGCCACCGGGCCGAAGATTTCTTCCTTGTAAATGGGCATGTCCGGGGTGACGTTACGGATCACGGTGGCGCTGATAAAACGGCCATTACGTGTGCCGCCACAGACGATTTCTGCCCCCATCGCAACCGATTCTTCTATCAGACGCATAACGCGGTCGGCCTGACGGTCGTTGATCAGTGGCCCCAGGTGGGCCTGTTCGGTAAAGGGGTTGCCAGTCACCAGATTGCGTGCGCGTTGTGCCAGGGTTTCAACATAGGCATCCAGTACATGGTTGCTGACGATATGGCGGCCCGATTGCATGCAGATTTGCCCCTGATGCAGGAATGAACCCCAGGCACCGCAGGAGGCGGCGCTGACGAGGTCGGCGTCGTCACAGACGATGTAGGCGTTGTTGCCTCCCAGTTCCAGTGACGATTTTTTCAGCGTGCGGCCGCAGTGTTCGCCAATAGTTCTGCCAACGGCGGTGGAGCCGGTGAAGGCGATCATGTTAACGGACGGGTGTTCGACCAGTTGCTGGCCTCTATCGCCACCGCCCAGTACCAGCTCGCAGACGCCATCGGGAAGACCGGCCGTTTGCAACAATTCTGCAATCAGCACACCGCCGCAGACCGAGCTGTGCAGGTCGGGTTTCAGCACCACGCTGTTGCCTAACGCCAGTGCGGGCAGCACCGAGCGTAACGACAGCAGCAGCGGAAAGTTCCACGGCGAGATCACGCCAACCACACCCACTGGCACACGAATCCAGCGGTTGTCACGGCCGGGTATGCTGGATGGGAAAATCTCGCCACTGGGTTGCAGGGTGAGGTCGGCACTCATATAGGCCTGATCGATACAGGCTTTCAGTTCCCATTGTGACTTGGGCAAAATCGAGCCGCATTCGCGGGCGTTCCAGGCATGAATCAGGTCGGCGTTGTGTTCCAGCTGTTGGGCGAAGCGGCGTATAACGGCGGCGCGGGTTGCAAAACTGGTGGCTGCCCAGCTTGCCTGGGCATTGTGGGCGCGGGTAATGGCGGCATTGGTATCGTCTTGGCTCGACAGTTTGATGCTGCCAAGGCTGGCACCGGTTGCCACTTCTGTGAGGGGATAGTGTGCGCCGTTAAAGGCGGTTTGTTGGTTGGTTGTTGCACCGATATAAAACTGGCAGTCGGCATTTTGAATGGCATTCAGTTGGCTCATAACAGGCTCCGGGAGCATTTCCTTGCTCGTTCAGTTGGTGGAAATTATGAAAAATGACGCTTGATGATGTTGTCGGCGATCAGCGACGACAGCGCGTACACGGTTTCCGACGGGTTATAACCAATGGAGGTCGGCAGCAGGCTGGCGTCAGACACATAGAGGTTTTTGATGTCGTGAGTTTCACCGCTGGGGCTGACCACCGAGGTTTTGGGGTCGGCTCCCATACGACAGGTGCCTTGCGGATGGAATGAGGTGTAACGGTAGCGCGAGGCTTCGTTATTCAGGCCGTCGATGACGCGGTCGATCTGGCCCTCGTTTTCAATCAGAGTGCGGTTGGAGGTGGGCAGGTACAGGTAGCTGGCTCCGGCGGCAAAAAGGATGCGGGCGTTTTGTTTCAGCCCCTGCTTCATATGCTCAAAGTCACTATCATCGACACGGTAGATAATCTGTTTGGCACCGTTTACCAGTTTTACTTCGCCGACGTTTTTATCGTGAATCAGCGTAATCAACCGCATGCTGTTGGGGTACTTTTCCATATAGGAAACATAGGGCTTGCCCGTACCTGGTTCGGCCTGAAAACTGGCTTCTACCGGCTCCTGTACGGCGTTGAGCTGCAGGAATCCGCCTTCTTCCGGCAGGATATTGGTATCGACATAAACCGAGTGAGTGGCACCGTGGAAGTCATCAATCGGCTTGTCGAACATGGCAGTTACTGACATGGTCGGGTGGCAAGCGAAGTTCTTGCCTACCTGGCCACTGCTGTTGGCCAGCCCCGACTGCTGCAGAATAATGGGGGTCTGAATGGGCCCGGCCGCCAGCACGACCAGCGTTGCTGAAATATTGACGGTGGTTTTGACCTTGCCGGTTTTGGGGTCAACGACTTCGGCCAGAACACCCGTTACCTTACCGTTATCCGCGACAATCCGTGAGGCGCGGGTGTCGGCGTAGATCTCGGCTCCGTGATTGCAGGCCCAGGGCAAATAGGTGACCAGCATGGATTGTTTGCGATCGGTCTTGCAGCCGGAGAAACAGAAGCCGGTCATGGCGCAGTCACGGATATTGCGTTTGGCAATACCGGCGGGAATATTCAGTTTTTGCATGCCTTTTTTGATCAGCTCGGCACCGGAGCTGGTTTCGTAGGCGGCGTTGGGGGTGATGTGCAGATTGGCTTCGACCTTGTCAAAGTAACCCTTCATACGCTCTGGTGTCAGGTCGGTGAGGCCAAACTGTTCACGCCAGATTTTCAGATAATAATCCGGGGTACGGAAACACAAGGCTGCGTTGACGACGGTTGAACCCCCAACGCAGCGGCCCTGCAGGATCGAGATGTCCTGATCGGTGTTGGTCTGGCCGCCTTCATCGGCGTACAGGGTGCCCATAGCCACCGCCAGCATTTCCTTGAACTGGCTGGACGGCACGTAAGGGCCAGCTTCCAGCACCAGCACTTTTTTGCCTTTTTTGGCCAGCTCATAGGCGTTGATGGCACCACCGGCACCAGAGCCAATAATCAATACATCGGCTTTCAGATTCAATTCACCGCTGGCAATATCGGCGGCGGTGTGAATATTCAGGGTATTCGCCTGGTTTGTCATAGTGTTCACCTTTCCATTAAGCGCGATATTAACCACGGGGTTCCGGGGTATTCCCCAATGATTTCAGACCGGCTCGATCACTGATCGGGCCGTCATACCCCAGCGGTGCCCAGCTGTTGGGGATGGCCCAATAGGCCAGCACGGTGAGTTTTTTCAGGCCCATGGCCAGTGCCCGTTGTGGTTCGGTGTTGCCATCGGTCCAGGCATCGACAAAGCGGGTGGCGTCGGTGTCGCTCAGTGCTACAAATGGTTTGCCATATTCGGCTTTGGCGCTGTCATTGAAGTAGCCAATACCACCGCGCAAACCGGCACGAATATCGGCCGCCATACCTGCCAGCAAGGCGCTTTCCAGCACATCCAGCACCGGCAAGGTCGCCGGATCAACCAGTGTGCTGCCTTTGGTGGGTAATGAGATATTCAGCATTTTCTGCAACAGCTGGCGCTCCAGAGCGCTCATTTTGTTATCAGCGGTTAAAATTCCTGCCACGCTGCTGGTGGCCGACAAACTCGCGGCGGCCACGGCAATACTGCTGGCCGCTTGCAGAAAACGGCGACGATTCAGAGAAAGGTTATTCATAAGCGGTTCCTCAGAAAATTTTCAGCAAACGCAGATTCAAGCGGCTGTCTTCCTGAAAGCCTGACTCGGTATGTTGATCCTGGCTGTACTGCAGCAGAATCTGTTTATCCGGCGCAAAGAAATGTGCTACACCCAGCTGCCAGCGCGTGTTGTTGAGGGCGTCGTCCTGTTTGGTATCGGCGACGGTGGTTTCACCTCCGAAATCCTGAAACCACGACAGAGCCAGACGGGTCTGGTCTGACAGGTGATAGCTAAAATGAGTCTGGTAGCCGTATTGGGCGGCCTGTTTGCGGGTAAAACCGAGGAAGTCGTCGTTGTTGCCGAACAGTGTGTATTCCGCAATGACATCCAGGCTCATTGTGTCGGTCAGTGGTGTGACATAGGCCGCCTGAGTGATCAGCTTGTAACGGTTTTCACCGACATTCACCGGGCCCTGATCCGCGTCGTAATCGCCCAGTGGCAACGACAGCAGGGCGGTTAAGCCCACAGACTTGTGTGTGTTCGGATTGTTCATCACCCACAGGGTGCCGCCGACAATCGGGTCGCCGACACCACTGGCCGACATTGCAGGCAAGCCATTCAGTGGTTTGCCCAGATCGACCTTGCCGAAGGGCAAAATCACCTGTGGATCGGCAATCATGCCGCCAATTTCCATAAAATGAACCCAGCGCAACAGACCGATATCGGTGGTTAACTCGGCCTCGATCGGTGCTTTTTTGCCATCGGCATACACCGATGTACGGCTGGCATGCTGGAGATATAACAACCCCAGATCCACTCCAGCTGGAGCCGGGCTGTAGTCTCCAGGGTCGGTAGCCACCTGGGCGGCAGAAACGGTGTTGGAAACGCTGGTGGCTAAAACACACAATGCAGAGGTGGCCACGGCGGCACGCAGCATAGATTTGGTCATGAATGTACCCTTGTTGTTATATTTTTTATCACTGGTCAAAATTATTGAGCAAGTGTCGGGCCATAAAATAAATACTATTAAAAACAATGGGTTATTTGATGCTAGTGGTAGGAGTGTTGCAGGTTGCAACAGTGGAGTTGGAGTTGTCTGGCAGGCAGTGTTGCAGAATGCTGCAGTGACTCACTGGCGTATCCGGTTTGCCAGGGTGTGCACCCGGCACCGATCATTTGATGCCGGTTTTGTAGGAGAGGATTTATCCCCGATATCCGTCAATGCGTTTTACCCGTGTCACACCTTCCCCAGTTTGCGATAAATCGTTGAGCGCGCTACGCCCAGGTGGTTGGCGGCTTTGCTGACGTTGCCGTCATACATCCGTAAGGTCTCTTCGATCAGGCGAATATTTTCGCCGTTAAGACTGTGCTCCGGTTGCGAGAGACTGTGTGCCAAGTGTTGCGTTGGGCTGCCGAGCGGTTGGTATTCGGTGGCGTATTGATTGGTCAGTTCCGTTGGTTGAGCGTGTGCGTAACCGGTAGTCAGTTCTTCGGGCAAGTCGGCGAGAGTGAGCGGTGCTGCGGATTCGGCCAGTGCGTCGGCATAAATCAGCGCGTGTTTGAGCTGGCGTACGTTGCCAGGCCAGGGGAATTGCACAATGAAACGCTGCAGCTCTGGCGTCAGGCTACGGCCAGCGGGATGAACGATCAATCGACTGTCTTGCTGATTGGGCTGGCGGAGGTCGGCGAGCAACGTGTTTGCCAATGCCAGCACGTTTTGTCGTTCGCGCAGCGGTAGCAAGGTGAGCTTGAAGCCATTGATGCGGTAGTAGAGGTCGAGACGGAAGGTGCCGCTTTCGATCTGTTGTGGCAAGTTCTGGTGGGTGGCGCAAATCAGCTGGAAGTTGAGCGCTTGTGCTGGGCCGCCGCCAAGCGGGGCAACTTCGCGGGTTTCCAGTGCACGCAGCAAGCGGGTTTGCAGAGCGGCTGGCATATCGCCTATTTCATCCAGAAACAGAGTGCCGCCATTGGCTTCGCGCAGTTTGCCGAGTTGGCCGCGCTTGTTGGCACCGGTAAAGGCACCGGGTTGATAACCAAACAGTTCGCTTTCGATCAGATTTTCCGGGATAGCGGCACAATTCAGCGATACCAGTGGGCCGTCGGCGGCAGCGCTGTTGTTGTGCAGGTAAGTGGCTGCCACTTCCTTGCCGGTGCCGGACTCTCCTTGCAGCAGAATCGGCAGGCGTGTGATGACCCGGCAGGCTTTGGTGAGATTCTCGTTGATGCGGGTGTCTCCAAAAAGGGTGCTTGCCGTCTGTTTGTCTGCCTGGACTGATCCGGGTGGGTGCCGGATGCGCGCGCTGTTGATGGTGGTGCTGTGGATAGTGGCTGGAATCTGTGCAAACAGGGTGATGCCGTTGTGTAGTCGCAGCGGCAGGTTGCCTTGCTGCAGGCGGCTCAAATCTGCTGAGGCGTTATCGAACAGATGTTCGAAATGCAGCCTGCGGTCGTCTTGCAACTGCAATCCCAGCATCTGACAGGCCAGCCGGTTAGCGCCGGTTATATAACCGGCGGGGTTAACCGCCAGTACCATGGCGTCGCCGCCTGACCCTGCGTTGGGTGTGGAACTCAGGACGATAGGCAGGCTGTCGGGAAGCTGCCGGATCATGTCGGTCTGGATCTGGCGGGCGCATTGCTGCAACAGCAGAAAGACACCTTCGTTTCTGTCCGGGTTGGCACTGGTGATATCCAGCACACCGCAGACCTTGCCCCGTGGGTCAAATATCGGCGTGGCAGCGCAGTGAAACTGGCGGTGATATTCGTTGTAGTGTTCAAAGCCGTAGACGCGGGTGAAACGCTGGTCAGTCAGGGCACACGACATGGCGGAGGTGCCGATAGCGGCTTCGCTCAGCAGGGTGCCGACTTTAAAGGCACTGTCGATACGGACGTCCTGTAGCTGGCTGGAACGCACCGAGCGTATGGCAATGTTCTGGCTGTCGGTGAGTAATATCGACCATCCGGCTCGTGAGATAGCCTGTTGCAGCCATTGCACGTGGGGTTCGGCGGCTTGCAGCAGAGGTGTATTGCGGTCGAGTACCCGGTCGAGGGCGCGGCCATCAAGGAGGTTGTAGTCGGCTTTACCCATCATATCCAGCCCCATGGAGGCACAGCGTTGCCAGGACTGGAAAATATGGCGGTCGAGGGCGTTGTCGGCGACGGATCGGCCTTCCTGAAAGTGTCGGCGCAGGTCGATAAGGTTACTCATTTCTGCTGAAGCCTTTGTTGTTATTTATGTTGGCTATGGTGATCACTTTTTATGATCTTACCAATGATCATCACTCGATGATCTGGCGGTGTTATTGGCTGGCATGGGTATGTATGAGCCTGCCTCCGCTTGTCTGTCGGAGGCTTGTCCGCGACTGGATTCTCAAGCTAACTCCTGCGAATGGGCTGCCGTCAAGTCTTTATAGGAACCATCTATTTAATTCTGTAAACCGGCTTCGTGATTCAAAACCATCCGTAAGCCCAGAGCGGGCACCGGATTATGATTATATAGATGGCCTCTTTAGCTTGCCTGACTCGAGGGCGTTGCAGTATGCGGATACAAATTGGCGTGATATGGATAGTGGCGGAGTATCTTGCCCGGCTAGCCTGCGTTTACGCCACTTTCTTTGATAAATACAACAACACAAATAACTATGGCGTTTACCGGGTACTGTTATGAAAAAACCACACCTTATTGTGCCAGAAGGCATGGAATTTATTCGTGATGACATCGGCTATGCTCCGGCGGTACTGGCCGGTAATACGCTTTATATCTCGGGTCAGATCGGCCGCGATGATCAACGTCAGCTGGTGGTCGATAAAGAAGCCCAGTTTGTTATGGTGTTCGAGAATATGAAGCGAGTGTTAGAAGCAGCGGGTGGATCGTTCGAGAATCTGGTTGAGATGACCAGTTTCCACACCGATATGCGTGATTTGCCGTTGTTTATGCAGGTGCGCGATCGTTATTTGCAGGGTGTCTACGTCGCCTGGACGGCAATCGGGGCTGCTTCCTTGTGTGGTGCGCCGGGCTATTTTCTGGAAGTGAAAGGCATCGCTCAACTCAACTGATTCGATCGCAGGAGCCTGACAGATGATCAAAGACGTCTCTGCATCCACGCTGATTGCGGGGTTGATGGCTGTACTGGTGTCGTATTCCGGGCCACTGGCGATTGTGTTTCAGGCGGCCGACAGTGCCAATATCTCTCATGAGATGATGACTTCCTGGGTGTGGGCAATTTCCATCGGTGCCGGGGTGACCAGTATTGGCCTCAGCGCCTGGCTGCGGGTGCCGGTGGTTACGGCCTGGTCGGCACCAGGAACCGCCTTGCTGGTTACCCTGTTTCCCGAATTGTCTCTGAATGAGGCGATTGGTGCTTATATGACAGCGGCGGTAATGCTGTTTTTTATTGGCATCAGTGGTTTGTTTGATCGGGTGGTGCATCTGATTCCCCGTGGGGTGGCAGGTGCCATGATGGCGGGTATTCTGTTTGATTTTGGCCTTGGGGCATTCCGCACTCTGGAGTCGACTCCGGTGGTGGCAACGATCATGGTGTTGGCGTTTGTGGTGTTCAAGTTTTTCAGCCGGGGCTACTTTTTGGTGTTGCTGGTGGGACTCGGGTTTGCCCTGTCGTTCACGGTGCTGCATGCGGATCTCAGCCAGCTGCGTTGGGAGTTGGCAACGCCGACGGTGATTATACCTGAGTGGAGTATTGGCTCGACGTTGAGCCTGGCGTTGCCACTGGTGATTGTCAGCCTGACGGGGCAGTTTCTGCCCGGCTTTGCGATTCTGAAAACCGCCGGTTATCAGGTCTCTACCCGCCCGGTGATTACGGCGCTGTCGTTGATGTCGATTCCCACGGCCCTGTTTGGTGGTATCACCACGGTGGTGGCGGCCATTACTGCGTCGATCTGTACCAGCCCGGATGCGCACCCGGAACCGGACAAGCGTTATATCGCCGGTATTGCTAATGGTGTGTTTTATCTGGTAGGTGGTTTGTTTGCGGGTAGCATTGTGCTGTTTTTCACCAGCTTTCCGACCGAGATGATCGCCATTATTGCTGGACTGGCCTTGCTCGGTGCTATCAGTAACAGCCTGAATGTGGCATTGGAAGAAAAAGGGCATCTGGATGCTTCGCTGGTGGCGTTTATGACCACCGCTTCTGGCATCAGTATTTATGGTATTGGCTCGGCGTTTTGGGGGGTGGTACTGGGCACTGCCGTATTTGTACTCACCAATCTGCTGCGTCGCAAGACACGCTGAGCAGCCTTGGCTACGAGTGTGCAGGGTATGCGAGTGTGCAGGGTATGGCTATGAGTGTGCAGCGGCTGGCTAGCGTGGTGTTACCCGATCGTTTTGAATGGACAGTAACTGATAACAACAATAAGAAAAAAGGACACTATGCTGATTTCCTCATTGCGGAGAATGGCTGCGCTTATTGCTAGCGGCCTGTTATTGCTTAACGGCGTTGTTGCTGTTGCTGCCGAGCCGATCAAACTCGGCTTCCTGTATCCCTATACTGGCCCTTATAAAGAAATGGGCATTGCGGAAGCGCGTGCTGCCTTGTTGGCAGTGGAAGAAATTAACGCAGCGGGCGGGGTACTGGGGCGACCGTTAGAATTACTGCTGGAAAATACTGCGTCGAAGCCGGACAAAGCCGTCGCCGCTGTGAAATCGGTTGCCAATCAGGGGGCGTCCATGGTCTTTGGTGGTGTTTCCAGTGCGGTAGCGATTACTGCAGGCAAGGAAGCGGCAAAGCAAGGCCTGCTGTTTTTCAGTGCCCATTCCTACGCCAATGCGACCACCGGGGCAGAAGGGCACCGTTATATCTTTCGGGAGTCTTACAACGCCTGGATGAGCAGCAAGGCGCTGTCGTTTTATCTTAACCAGAGCCTGGCGGGTAAACGATTGGTGTATGTGACGGTGGACTATTCCTGGGGGCATTCGACCGAAGCCTCCATGCGCAGCTTCACCAACACCGACGACAACCATGTGAACCCCGGTTATCTGGTGCCATTTCCTCGGCCCAAGCATAGTGAGATCAAGGCTGCTCTGGACGCTGCCCAGCAGTCCGGTGCAGAAGTGATGGTACTCACGATGGCGGGGGATGATCTGGCGGTGGCGATGCAGTTGGTGCACACCATGGAACTGAAAAAAACCATGACGATTATTGTGCCGGGACTGACTCTGGACACCGTTCGGGTAACTGGTGTTGGCTTGTTGGAAGGCGTCGTTAGTACGGTGCCTTGGTGTTGGCGGCTGCCGTACCAGTATGGATTTGAGAAGGGCATCCATTTTGTCGATGCCTTTACCGAGCGCTACGAGAATTACCCCTCCAGCTCCGCTGCCTCGACTTACAGTATTGTTTACCAGTTCAAGGACGCTGTTGAACGGGCGCGCAGCCTGAATAGCGAGCGCCTGATCGAGGCATTGGAAGATCACACCTACATCGGCCTCAAAGATCAGCAAACCTGGCGCGGATTTGATCACCAGAATGTGCAGTCGGTACATGTGGTCAAAGTCAAAACCCGTAACGATGCGATGAAAGACCGTTTTTATCAGGACTACTTTGACATCCTGCTGAGCTTGCCTGGCAATATGGCAGCTCAAACACAGCAGGAATGGACGGCTGCCAGACAAGCCGCCGGTAAGCCGCAGCAGTTGCAGTAAGTGTGATCGCTCGACAATTTGTTGACACTTGTTTGGGCCTTCGGGCCCTTTTTTGTGGCTGTTGTTTGGTGTGCTAATTTTTGTGCGTATGTGAAATTGATCCCGATATACGGGATTTTTTACTTTGAGTGGGGGGACGAGAAGACCAAGCGGTTTACGTTATTTGATGACAAATAAAGTGGTTTGACTCAGGTTTGATCGGCCCTCCAATGACTATATCGACGTGATAGAATCATTCACTACTTACTTGGCAATCAGATTGTTATTCATGAAAATTCGTCATTTGAAACTGGATCACTTCCGCCGCTTCGATTCCTTCGAAATCGACTTCCATGAACAGCTTACGGTATTGGTCGCCCGTAATGGCGCGGGTAAAACCAGTATTCTGGATGCTCTGGCGATCGCTCTAGGACCATTTCTGACCCGCTTGCCTAATGTCAGTGGTAAAAACCCGAAAGACTCTGACTTTCAGGTTTATCCCAATAAACTCAAACCTCCATTTATGAGGATTCAGTGTCAGTCATTTAACGAGCTGCGCTGGGACAGAACTGAAAAACGCGACCAAACCAAAAAAACAGCCAGCCACATACCAGAAGCTCTGGGTATAAAACAATTGACCGATTACGCCGACTCCATGGTGGATGCGTTTAACGACAACAGCGCCTTTGCCTTGCCTTTGTTCGCCTACTATGGAACAGGCCGAGGTGTCTTTGATGTTCCACAGCGAAAACGAGGATTTGGCAAAGAGTTTCCTCGTTTTGAGGCATTGTCGGAGTCACTGGAAAGCCGAACCAATTTCAAACGATTTGTTGAATATTTTTACGCACTTGAAGATATCGAATTGAAGAGTCAGCGGGATGCAAAATCTTTCGAGCTGGAAATACCGGAGTTAAAGGCCATTCGTGAAGCCATTCACCGTATGTTGCCTGAGTTCAGTAACCCCAGAGGAGCCGAACCGGCAGGAATAGCAGTCGACTGGAATTGTGATGGCACCCTGAAAGAGTTACGCATTGAGCAACTCAGTGACGGTTACCGCATCACGCTGGCGATGGTGATGGATATTGCAGCTCGAATGGCGGAAGCAAATCCAGACATTGAACGTTCAGGGCTGAATAACTCTCTGGATACCGAAGGCGTAATCTTGATCGACGAAGTGGATCTACATCTTCACCCTGGTTGGCAGCAAACCATTTTGCTCGATTTGCAGCGCACCTTCCCCAACATCCAGTTTATCGTTACGACCCATAGCCCTCAGGTGATTTCCTCGGTCAAGCCAGAGTGTCTACGGGTAATCGAGTGGCATGATGAGCAGCCAAGCCTGCACTTGGTCGAATTTTCTGAAGGTGCAGAGTCGCAGAGAATGCTGTTGGATGTACTGGGTGTAGAGTCCTCTCGCGTTGAGCAACTGGATATTGTGCAAAAACTCAAACGCTATCAACAGCTGGTTTTTCAGGATCAATGGGATTCTGACGAGGCACAACAACTGCACAGAGAATTACGTGATTGGGGACAGGAGTACGAGCCAGAGTTACTGCGGCTGGATATGGATGTTCGCATGAAAGAATGGGAGCGTACGCACGAATGAAAAAGGTGCTCAAAGGAATCGAGCCTCCGTTGCTGGCCCGATATAGACACAAGAATCCAACAGGCTCGTGGGATATGTTCAAAAATAGCAGAGCTCGTCGCCAACAGTTGAAACAACAAATAATAGCTGATCAAAGTGGACTCTGTGTCTATTGTGAGATCGACTTGAAAGAGCAGGATAGTCATGGCAACGCCGACTACCGTGTTGAACACTATCACCCCAAGTCAGATATGACAGCAGGGCACAATTGGGCACTGGACTGGCAAAATTTGTTGGGCTGTTGTCATGGTGGCAGCAGGCCTGACGTTACTGATGCCGCACATCGCTATACCAGCCCTGATTGCTCATGTGATATTCCAAAGGGAAGTCAAAATCTGGATTCTGTCATTCTGAATCCGCATCAAATGCCGGCTTTTCCACCAATCTTTGCATTTGACCGAACAACCGGCGAGCCAAGCGTTGATAAGGTAAATTGCTCGATTGCCGGTATTGATCCTATCAAAGCACAAGCCACAATCAGAGAACTCAGGCTGGATGCAAAGCGCCTGAATAGTCTGCGTCAGACAGTGCTGAACAAGCTGAATGCCGATGTAAGGAATTTACTTCAACGGAATTCAGAATTATCTGTCGGAGAAGCTCTCGATCGATTAGCGGCAACCTATTTGCAGAAAAATAGTAAACACCATTGGCCCCCTTTCTTCTCCGCTATTCGAAGTTACCTGGGTTCCTCGGCCGAAAAGCACCTTCGCTCTATGGACTATAACGGCTGATATCAATTCGCAAGCGCCGCCTTCTCATACAACCTATCCAGCAGGCTCCTAGCCCATCGGCGTAGCGTCACAAAAGTCCCGTATTTATTTCAAACCGTTCACTTAACGCCTGGATAGGATCTTTACTCAAGCTGTGTTCGCTATTTAAGGCCCGTGACACCATGGATTTGGAGCCAATTGCTGGTAGGTCTGCAGTTCCAGCGTTTGCTGGTCGTGTTGGTCATCAATAGCGGTGGTCATCCGGGATGCGCCTTTATGCCGTTATCGTGCATTAAACAGAGGGTGTCGTTTACTTTCCAGCACGGTAAATCATGCGCGGTACTGGTAGCCCTGAATGACAGTTGTTACCTCTGCAAGCCAGTTTATCCGCTCTGTGCAAGGAGGGGATAGAGGGCTGCACAAATTGGCTATTTGCCTGAGGTGTGGCGGCTTTAAATGGTCGTACAACTCAATAATAAGAACTCAGGCAGAATTATGAATCACTATAAATCCCTCCTCACCGCCGGTGCGGTGTTGCTTTCTTCCGTGTTGTCTAGCGCTTCTGCAGTGGCCAAGGATGAGCCGATCCGTGTCGGTATCATGTTGCCGTTCAGTGGTGTGTACGCTGCGCTGGGAGATGCCGGTCGTAATGGTTTGAAGATGGCGCTGGAACAAAACGCCGACAAACTGCATGGCCGTACCATTGAATATATTGAGATGGATACCGAGGCCAGGCCTGATCGCGCGCCGGAAATCGCAACGTCGCTGATGAGTCAGAAAGACGCGGACTTTATTGTTGGCCCGGTGCATTCCGGGGTGGCGATGGGGATGCTGAAAGTGCTGCGTAATAAAAAGCCGATTGTGATTATTCCTAATGCTGGTGCCAATGCAGCGACGGGCCCTTGGTGTGCGCCGAATGTGTTCCGCACCTCATTTTCTGCCTGGCAGCCGTCGTATCCGATGGGCCAGGTGGCACTCGACCGGGGTTACAAGAAGGTAGTGACCATGAGCTGGAACTACGGTTTTGGCAAGGAGAGCCTGGCGGCGTTTGAAGAGTCGTTTACCAAGGGCGGCGGCAAGGTGCTGAAGCAGATTATGGTGCCGTTTCCGAAAACCGAGTTTCAGTCGTATATCACTGAAATTGCCTCGCTGAAGCCGGATGCGGTGTTTGTGTTTTTTGCTGGTGGTGGCGCGGTGAAGTTCGTCAAGGACTACGATGCCATGGGTCTGAGCGGCAAGATTCCGCTGTTGGGTTCCGGTTTCCTGACCGAAGGCACGTTGGCCGCTCAGGGTGATGCTGCTGAAGGGATTGTCACGGGTTTGCATTATGCCGACGAGCTGGATAATCCGGCGAACCACGCTTTCCGTGCCGCGTACAAAGCCGAGTTTGGCAAAGACGCTGATCTGTACGGCGTGCAGGGTTTTGATACCGGTTTGCTGATCGCCCAGGCGGTTGACCAGTTGAACGGCAATATCAGTGACCGTGATGCCCTGATCCGGGTCATGGAAGCGGCAGTGATTCCCAGTCCCCGTGGCGAGTTCCACTTCTCCAAAGCCCACAACCCGATCCAGACCATTTATCTCCGTACGGTTGAGAATGGCGTTAACAAGGTGTCCGGTATTGCCGCCAAGGCATTGGAAGACCCGGCTCGCGGTTGCAAGCAGTAACTGATCATCCTCCGCTGGTTGTACCGCTCGGGTGTTGCGAGGTGAGTGCAGCTGGTGGAGTTTCTGAATGACTCTTCAAGGCGATCGCTTTTATGGATTTCGCAATATTTCTTGTGCAGCTGCTGAATGGTGTGCAGTACGGTTTGCTGCTGTTTCTGATTGCATCAGGGTTGACGCTGGTGTTCGGGGTGATGGGAATTCTCAACCTGGCTCACGGCTCGATGTATATGGTCGGGGCTTACCTGGCCTGGTATTTCACCCAGCATACCGACAGCTTTTTGCTGGGTGCATTGTTGTCAGCGGCGGTTGCACTGGCGCTGGGTGTCGTCATTGAAAAGACACTGATCTGCCGTCTGTACAAACGTAACCACCTTGATCAGGTGTTGCTGACCATCGGTATGATTTTTGTGTTTAACGCACTGCAGAGTCTGCTCTGGGGAAATGACTCTCTCGGGGTGGATGTGCCCGAGTTGCTGAGTGGTTCGATCCGGCTCACCGAACTGGTGGAGTATCCCGTCTATCGACTGTTCGTTGCTGTGCTTTGTCTGGTGCTGGCGGCTGCCCTGTATCTGGTGATCAACCGCACCCGGCTGGGGATGTTGATCCGTGCCGGTGAATCCAACCGCGAGATGGTCGAGTGTCTGGGCGTGGATATCAACCGTCTCTATACCATCGTCTTTGGTGCCGGGGTGATGCTGGCGGCGCTGGCCGGGGTGATTTCCGCACCTATTGCATCGATTGTGCCTGGTATGGGCGAGCACGTGCTGATTACCTGTTTTGTGGTGGTGGTGATTGGTGGCATGGGGTCGATCAAGGGAGCCTTTGTGGCGGCGCTGATGGTGGGCATTGTCGATACCTTTGCGTCGGTGCTGTTCCCCGGCGTGGCGTCAATGGTGGTTTATATCCTGATGGCGGTGATTCTGCTGATCAAGCCGCAAGGCCTGTTTTCCAACTAAGGGCGGTATTTCGCGATGTTTTTTACCAACAAGACCGAACAGCTGTTCGTCTGGCTGTTCTTTCCGCTGGCGTTGCTGCTGCCATTATTTCTGGAGCAGAACGTCTTCTATGTCAACAAGCTGACCACGGTACTGATTTTCGCCATCTTTGTGATGTCGCTGGATTATCTGGTGGGCCGCTGCGGCATGATCACCCTGGGCCATTCGATGTTTTATGGCCTGGGCGGTTATCTGTTTTTTATGATTGCGCCGGAATACGAGGCCGTGAACTTCTGGGTGTATACCTTTTATATCTGTGTGCTGGCAGCGGCTATTGCACTGGTGGTCGGGGTGATTGTGCTGCGTACCAGCGGTATCTATATGATTATGATTACACTGGCGATTGCCCAGATGTGCTTCTACTTTTTCTCTGACTCCATCCATTTTGGCGGTAACGACGGTCTGTTTATTCTGGTGAAACCGGATACCAGCCTGTTCGGCCTGGCATTTTTTGACCTTGATGATCCAATTCATTTTTACTACTTCTGTTTGCTGTCGTTATTCAACTGCATGGCATTCTGGAAGCTGGTGCTGGCATCGCGCTTCGGTCGCATTATGGATGCGGTAAAAAACAATCCCGATCGCACCACGGCGCTGGGTTACAACGTGTTTCTGTTTCGGCTGATCAGCTACGTGATGGCGTCGGCGCTGGCATCGTACGCAGGCTATTTGTTTGCGCTGCAGTACGGATACGTCAATCCGTCGATGATGTCCTGGCAAACTTCCGGGTCGGCGTTGGTGATGTCGATTCTGGGTGGGATGGGCAGTATTTACGGTGCGATTCTGGGAACGGCAGTGTACGAAGGCTTACATTATATTTTTGAGCATATGACCGAGCACTGGCTGTTGCCGATGGGCTTGATGATTATCGCTATGGTAATGGCGTTTAAGTCCGGTATTGCCGGCTTTATCGAGAACCTGGTGGAGCGTCGTAAATGAGTCAGGATATCGTGCTGCAAACCGAAGGTTTGTGTAAATACTGGGGCGGCTTGAAAGCGCTCGACAATATGAATCTGGCTTTTCATGACAAGTCATTACACGGCATTGTTGGCCCCAACGGTGCGGGCAAGAGCACCTTGCTGAACATGCTCTGCGGTGCCTATAAGCCTACCAGTGGTCGAATTCTGCATCAGGGTGATGCCATTGAGGATATTCGTGGCTATGAATTTGTCCGTCGGGGCATTGGCCGTGGCTTCCAGAAAACCAATATCTATCCACAGGCGACCTGCCTGGAAAACTGCTGCGTGGCGGCCCAGCGTCGTACCGGTGGCAGTTTCAATATCTTTGCCATGCGCAATCGCGACAAGCTGCTGATCGAGATGGCAGACGAAGCGCTGCTCCGGGTCGGCCTGGGTCACCGTCGTGATACCGTCGCGGCGCAAATCAGTTACGGCGAGCAGCGGCAGCTGGAAATCGCCATGGTGCTGGCCACTGCGCCATCGGTATTACTGCTGGATGAACCGATGGCAGGGATGGGTCATGAAGAATCCCGGCTGATTATCGAGCTGCTACAAACCCTGAAAACAGACTACTGCATTGTACTGGTAGAACACGATATGGATGCCGTCTTCGAGCTGTCGGATCAGCTGACCGTGATGGTGAACGGCCAGCATCTGGTGACCGGCACGGTCGAGGAAGTCCGCAATGATGTGCGGGTAAAAGAGGCATATCTGGGCCAGGGCGACGAGGTAATCTGATGACACAACTACTGACTGTTCGTGGCTTGCACACCTTTTACGGTGAAAGCCACATTTTACACGGCGTCGATTTTACCCTCGAAGCCGGGCAGGCGATGAGCCTGATGGGACGTAATGGCATGGGCAAAACCACCACACTGAAATCTGTGCTCGGGCTGGTCACTCCTCGCGGTGGCGAGGTGCTGTTTAATGGCTCCGACCTGAGTACACTGCCGACCTGGAAGCGCATGCGCCAGGGCATTGCCTATGTGCCAGAAGGCCGTGGTATGTTCCATAACCTGAGCGTGAAAGAGCATTTGCAGTTGGCTGCCCGGCCAGGCACCAATGGTCAGCAGGAATGGCATTACGACCGGGTACTGGAAACCTTTCCCCGGCTGGCCGAACGCCTGACCAACCTGGGCACCCAGTTGTCTGGTGGTGAGCAACAAATGCTGGCGATCGGACGGGCGTTACTGACCAACCCGGACTTGTTGATTCTGGACGAGGCCACCGAGGGATTGGCACCGTTGATTCGTAAGGAGATCTGGGAGGTGATTGCTCATATCAAAGACAGCGGCATGTCTACGCTGATCGTTGACAAAAACATCCAGGTCTTGAAAAACTTGTGTGATCGGCACGTTGTACTGGTGAAGGGGCAGGTGGTCTTTGACGGTGATACGGCAGAGTTACTGAGTGATCTGGAAACGGTGGAAACCCATCTGAGTGTTTAAATTAAATGTGAGTGGCGGGGTGCAGCAAGCGCAGCATCCCGCTCTCACAGATAGGTCTCGCAAGTAAATTGGCGAGTAATTTGAAAATGGTCAAGGGCTGTTGGTGCGTTGGATAAAAGACAGCAGGTCTAACGCGCCTTTAAGGTCACCGACGGCAGCTCACCAAAAGTGTCCTTGTACTCGGAAGAAAAACGCCCCAAGTGCGTTACCGAATAATCCATGGCCGCTTCGGTAACGTTCCGAATCGCCCGGTTGCTTTTCAGCTCGCGATGGATAGCGAGCAGCTTGGCCTGTTTGATGTAACGTTTGGGAGTGGTCGACAAGCCATTGGCAAACAGGGAATACAGCTTGCGCACACTGATACCCGCAACGGCCGATAACTCTTCGACGGTCAGGTTTTCCTTGATATTAGTATCAATGTAGCCTAACACCCGTTGTATGGTTTTATCTTCTGGGGTGGTGGGGGGCATCACATCCATCAGGTTACTTTGAAAAGTGTTCAGCAGCTTCTGCACCAGCAGGTCGCGGTAGCTGGAGGAAATACCATTCAGACTGAGCTCGGATTCTTCGCTGGCTTCATAAAACACCGCTTCAATACAGGATAAAAAAGATTGCGACTGGCGAATATCCCGTACTTTACGTTCAAACAGAATGCCACTTTTGGGCAGCCGCCCGGCAAATTCGACACAAGTGTTATTAATAACTTCTCGAGGGATTTTAACGATCAGCTTTTCACAATCATCGCTGTAAAGAAGATCGATTTTTTCACCCGGATTCATCATCAGCGCCTGACCGCTGGTTAATACCATATCGGTATCGGAAAAGCGCCACTGACATTCACCGCGCATAACAATCTGAAAGTGATAAATATCTTCAAGGTCAGGACAGGCCACGCGAACCTTGTTGCCATAACAGATACGCGACAGTGACAGGTCGGAAAACTGGCACAACGACAGTTGCGAACGCGAGATTTCTGGTCCCATCAGCTCCAGACGATGACGCCCCACATGTTTGTTGACATGGTTGGATACCTCATCCGGTGTGGTGTTGATACAGACGGCTGAATTATTGAGTACGCTGTGTAACATGCGAATTCTCTTTTATTGTTATTATTTCACTTTACCCCGATTGATACCCATAGTCGAATTGACGGTATAAAAAACAGCCTGTATTCCTGCGAATGAAACGGGATTTATATCACCCAAAAATGGCCCTTTATAACTCGCGGAAACGGGCTTCCAAATGCCTGGTTTTGAGTGATAAACCGGTAGGCTCTTGGGTGGCAGGCATATAAAAGCACCACGACTGCTGCACTTATCTGGGTTAAACGTCACCTCACAAGGCTAATTTATTCCATATCCACTGCCGTTTTTACCGATTTTTGGGGTGTATTTTTTATCGCACTTGGCCTATTTTGATGTATTCAAGACCAGCGTCGGCTGCCGCTGTTGGTGTTGATATCCTGAAAACAGGATTACATTATTCCGTCTGGATGACCTCGCGCAGTCCCTCTGGCACGTCGGTATGGGTATCATTTAGCCAGACGGCTGTCCGCCATCCACATTGGCAAGCCCAGCACAGACACGCTTTACACAGGATCTCGAATGAATATCAAACTCTCGGTTGTCGATCAGTCACCGGTTCACGGTTCCCATAGCCGCAGGGAAGCACCGGAGCTCACCCTCGAACTGGCACGGATGTGCGATGAACTGGGTTACCACCGTTATTGGGTGGCCGAACATCACGACAGCATTCACTTTGCCAACCCCTGTCCGGAAATACTGGTTGCGACCATTGCAGCCCAGACGCGCCGTATCCGTGTTGGCAGTGGTGGCGTGATGCTGAGTCATTACAGCCCGTTAAAAGTGGCAGAGTGCTTCCGCATGCTCGCCACCCTGTATCCTGACCGCATTGACCTCGGCGTCGGACGGGCACCGGGTGGTTCCGGTTTAAGTTCAGCGGCACTGGCCTATCCCTATCGCCCGTTACATGGTGATGCCTATGAGCAGCAAGCGCAGCTGTTGGGGCAGTTTCTGGACGGCACCGTGCCAGCCAATAACCCGTTTCACAGCCTCAGTGTGATGCCAGACAACGAGCCAACCCCTGAGCGCTGGATGCTGGGTTCCAGTGGCGGCAGTGCCGGACTGGCTGGCAAGCTGGGTTACGACCTGGCATTGGCGCGATTTATTGCCCCGGATCACTGTCACCCGTCGATTTTTGAAGGCTGGCAGCAAGCGTGGCAAAAAGCCGGTCATCAGCGCCAACCCAACAAACTGCTCGGCATTGCCTGTATCTGTGCCGAGACGGAAGCAGAGGCAAAGCTTCGGGCTGGTACGGCGGTCTATCGTAAAATGACAGCACAGCAAGGCACGCCGGAAAATTTCCTGACACCCGAGCAGGTGCAGGATCGCTACCGGCAAATGTCGCCGTCTGCGCAGGCCGACTACGACCATATTCTCAGTGGCTATACCGTCGGTACTGCGGATCAGTGTCTGGCCGAGATGGAACAACTGAGCCAGACGTTTGACTGCCAGGAATTTGCCCTGGTCACCGTGACGCACAGTCATTACGACCGGATGGAGAGCTATCGGTTGTTGGCGCGGCATAAATAAACGGTTGAGCTACTAATCCGCCAACTCTTGGGCAGAATATTTCTCCAGACCATCAAAACGCCGGTAGAAGGTGGCCGATGCTGCTGGCAATGGCCCTTCGGCGGTCTCCAGTTGTTCGGCAATCCATTGCTCGGCATAGGGGGTCAGGCTGCGATAAATATTGCGGCACAGTTGCCTGGCTGCGCGGCCTTCCCAGTCTCCGGGCAGCAATTCTTCGGGTAACAGGGGGTCACGCAATACCAGTTTACGGTATTCATGAATCAGCAGTATGCGCGCCAAAAAGCAGGCCTGTTGATCCCGCCCCTTGTTGTCGTTCAATTCCTGCCACATTGGCCGGAACAGGTCGATAAAGTCTTGATAGCGGGCTCCCATATCAGGCAGGCCCCAGCTGTCGCGCACCAGCATTCGGATTGGTTTCCCTGCGAGCTCTTCCCGAGCAGAGGTATTAAACAGCACTACCCTGTCGCTGACCCCCAGCGACGAGAGCGCGGAGTTGACTTCTGCAGGGTTAGCTCGGGGGCTGCCAAGTAAACCAGGTGATAGCACACCAAATCCCTGCCATTCGAGTTCATCCAGCAATTGCTTGCGCTGTTCAGGGCTGAGCTGCTGGATGAGAATCAGTGACCAGGAGCCGTCCCAGGCGGCAGACTTTGCACTGTAAACGCGGCGAAACGCTTGTTCGAACTTACGTCGGCCCGGCCCAGTAAGGCTGTAGTAGCTACGTCGGCCCACCTTGTCACTCATTAGCCAGCCGTCCTGAGTTAGACGAAAAATAGTGGTTCGCATCAGGCGTTCGTTGATCCCGATTGGCTCTAGCAGTTTGATCAGGCTGCCCAGCCAGACGGTCCCCCCGTGTGGTTCAATGGCATCGCCATAAATCGTGATCACCAGAGAGGTGGCACGAATAGGGGTTTGGTTCTGGAAGCGCTTGATCACCGCGTCCAATGTGTTCAGTGACTTCATATTCAAGAAATTCCGGTCGAAGAGCGGGAGCAGCACCTGGCAGTTTAACAGGGCCTCCAAAGGTGTTTCCGCGCAGCAGCGAGTACAATTAGACAAGAACTGGGCGCGGTCTATGAGCACTATATGGGTATCTGGGGGCCATGTTTACAGCTCGGTGCCTGGCAAATTCTGCATAACCTGTCGGGGGTTTGCAGCGACTGCCTTCATGGTAGTAGCGCGACAGCAGTCAAGATTACCAGCCCGGAAGGCTGGCATCTATTATCCAACTGAACAGCAGCGAACGGGCTGGGTTATATTTTTGGCCGGTGGCCGGTATCAACGAAACTCTGGCGATCCGGCTCTTCGGCATTCAGTGGCAAGCACTCTACCAGGCTGTTCAGGCAGCGACGCGACAGCTCGATATATTGTTGCGTGCCGAGCTGTTTCCAGCGTAGCTCATCATCCGTGACTTGACGTTTGATAACACCGGGCGTGCCCATCACCATGGAGCGCGGGGGACAGGTAAAACGGTTTTTGATGAAGGAGGAGGCCGAGACGATTGACTCGGCACCTATATCGGCACCATCCATCACCACGGCATTCATGCCAATCAGGGTATCTTCACCAATAATGCAGCCGTGCAGCACTGCGCCGTGGCCGATATGGCCATGGCGACGAATAATTGTGCTGCTTTGCGGGAAGCCGTGCACCACACAGGTATCCTGGATGTTGGCACCTTCTTCCATAATGATGCGGCCGAAATCACCACGCAGACAGGCGGCCGGGCCAACGTAGCATTGTGCTCCGATGATCACATCGCCAATCAGGACGGCAGTTGGATGGACATAGGCACTGGGATGAACCACTGGTGTCACGCCATCGATTTTGTAACAAGGCATATAAATCTCTCCTGATCAGTCAGTGGCGGCGGTCGCTGGACGACGGCTTTGTACCACTACAAAGCGGCGACTGATAAACCCTCTATCGGTGAGAGAAGTGTTGGCTGCCGGGTTGCCACCAGTGCCATGAAAGTCACTGAATGTGGCGGACTGGTTCATATAAAAACTGCCATCCAGATTGATGGATAACGAGACTGCGACGTCCTGAGCCAGATTTTCTGCCTGCGCCAGCACATCGTCGCGGGTGGTGTAGATAGCCAGTGCAATCGCGCCTTGAGCTAACAAGGTCTGGCGTGTCAGTGACAGGGATTCTGCGGTGCCGTGGGTACGAACCAGATACGCAATCGGGCCAAACTGTTCTTTGCCATACAGATCCTGATCCTGGCTTGCCAGTGCGAGCAGCAGTGGCGTCTGCACGCGGGCTGAGGGAAAATCTGGATGAATCAGACTCTTGCTATCGAGTAATACGCTGCCCCGGCCTGTGATCGCCTCCCGGCATTGCTGAATTCTGACTAAGGTGCCTTCACTTTGAATTGCGCCGAGGAAGCCGCACGCCTGGGCTGGATCGGCGGTCCACTGGGCAATACTGCTGACCAGTGCATCAGCTACTTGCTCAAATGACCAGCATTCACCTCCTACCATCACGCCACTAGCAGGAATATAAATGACTTGGGGAGAGGTACACATTTGCCCGGAGTAGAGACTGAGTGAGAAACCGAGATTACCAGCAACTGCAGTGATGTCCGCCATGCTGTCAATAATCACGGTGTTGAGCCCGGCTTTTTCGGTAAACACTTCCGCCTGGTGAGCGTGCTGTTCCAGCCAGTTGCCAAAGTGGCTGGAACCGGTGAAATCGATCAGCCGCACCCGTGGGTCGGTTGCCAGTCGGGCCGCCAGCGGGGCAGGCCGAGTGTCGACCGCGAGCATCACTAGGCGTGGATCGTATCCGGCTTCGGTGAGTACCTCCTGTAGCACCTTGACGGTCAGTGCCAGCGGCAGAATCGAATCCGGGTGGGGTTTGATGACCACCGGATTGCCCGTCACCAGGCTGGCAAATAATCCGGGGTAGGTATTCCAGGTCGGGAAGGTGCAACAGGCGATGCTGAGTGATATTCCCCGAGGCACGATATGCCAACGTTTAGTCAATGACAGTTGACCACGTTTGCCCATGGGTTTTCGCCACAATACGGATTGCGGTATCTCCGCCATGGCATCCCAGCTGTAGGCAACGGCTTCTACTGCCCGGTCCTGGGCGTGGGGGCCGCCGGCTTGGAAAGCCATATTGGCAGATTGTCCAGTGGTGTGTTGTACCGCCTGAGCCATCAGCGGACTGAGTGCATTTAACCGGTGAATGGCCTCCAGAGCGACCGCCACCCTGGTTTGTGGCCCTGCATCGCGCCAGCCACCAATCAGTGATTGCTGGGTTTCCAGTAACGTATCCGGGTCGTACTGCGGATAGTGGATGCCAAGGGCGAAGCCGTAGGGTGACTGCTCCTCACCCGCTCGTCCAATCTCCCCTACTCCTTGCAGCTCAAACGGCTGTCCTAGCAAGGTCTGGAATTCTGCTGCCGCGCTGGCCAATGACTCCGCCGGGTACGCTTTGGGATGTTCCGGGAAAGGAGCCCAGTAACCGCGCTGATGAATCGCACTAACGGCCTGATCCAGCAAAGGTGAGTGGCGGGAAAACCAGAGCGTGGCCTGGCTGTTCGTCATGGCATCAGACGACATAACAACTCCATTAATGAGTATTTTTGTTTTAAAGACACTAAAATATCTATTATTTATTATTTAATGTATCAAATCATAGGTCGTTGTTGATTGAAACGGCATCTGTTGGTGTTGTTTAGATTGTCTCGAAATGATGTATTTGAATCCATTTTATTTTCTATCTATTTGAAAAATATTGTTTTTTAATCGAGAAATGCTCGCGTCTATTGATTTTTCAGAGGGTTTTTTCATGCAAAATGAAAATAAGATACGAAAATCAAAAAATAAATTATTGTTTTGTATCTTAATTTTGGGCAGCATTGATAACTGTTGATGCAGATCAAACGAGTCCGCTCCTTGATTCAAGGCTGGTGCCGTCAGGGTGCCGGAACGAGTGGGAACGAAGACGTCTGCGCCTTAAGTCATTGCCGAAACGCTATAAAAACAAAATCGGACAGGTTACTCAGATGACAAAACGCTACGCAACACTGGTCGTACATAAGGTCAGTGCAGGGGTTCAGCTGATTGAGCTGAATCGCCCTGCGGCACTCAATGCCCTGACCACCGCCATGCTGGGTGAGTTGTCGGTGGTCATGGATCTGGCAGAAGCCGAGGACGACATTCGAGTGCTGGTTCTCACTGGCAACCGCAAGGCCTTTGCTGCCGGAGCCGATATCAAGGAAATGGCCGAGCGCGATTTGGTCGGTATTCTGAATGACCCCCGCCAGCAGCACTGGCAGCGGATTAGCCGTTTTCCCAAGCCGCTGGTTGCCGCCGTAAATGGCGTTTGTTTGGGCGGTGGCTGCGAGTTGGCGATGCACGCCGATATTATTCTTGCTGGCGCAGACGCGCGCTTCGGACAACCGGAAATCAACCTTGGCATCATGCCCGGTGCTGGGGGCACGCAGCGATTATTGCGGGCGGTGGGCAAGTCGATGGCAATGCAGATGGTACTGACTGGCGAGCCGATCACTGCTCGACAAGCTCAGCAATCCGGTCTGGTAAGCGAGATTACCCAACCGGAATTGACTGTTGAGCGGGCGTTGGCTGTTGCTGCCAGTATTGCCTGTAAGGCACCGCTGGCAGTGCGCCTGGCCAAAGAATCGGTGCTCAAAGGTATGGATACCGATCTCGCCTCTGGTCTCCGTTTCGAGCGCCATGCCTTTACTGTTCTGGCTGGCACCGCCGACCGCAAGGAAGGCATTGCCGCTTTTCAGGAAAAGCGCAAACCCGAATTTAACGGCCAGTAGTGCTGGCAACCCATTCTGATCTCCAGGAGCAATATGCCCATGAACCTCGAGTATATTCTGTATTCCGTTGAGGACGGCGTTGCCATCCTCAGTTTGAACCGTCCCAAGGCGTTGAACAGCTTTAACGAAGCCATGCACCTTGAAGTCAAAGAGGCCCTGAAAGCGACTGCCGGCAATCCGGAAGTCCGCGCCTTGCTGCTGACGGCAGAGGGCCGCGGTTTTTGTGCCGGTCAGGATTTATCTGACCGCAATGTTGACCCTAATGCCAATTCACCGGATCTGGGGTTGTCGATCGAACGCTTTTACAACCCATTGATCAAGACCCTGCAAGACTTGCCGATGCCGGTGATCTGTGCGGTCAATGGTGTCGCAGCCGGTGCTGGCGCGAATATTCCTTTGGCCTGTGATCTGGTGCTGGCGGCTCGCTCCGCCAAGTTTATTCAGGCGTTCTGCAAAATTGGTCTGGTGCCGGATTCTGGTGGTAGCTGGTTTCTGCCTCGCTTGGTCGGCATGGCCCGTGCCAAACATATGGCCTTGCTGGGAACCCCTGTCACAGCTGAGCAAGCGTATGACTGGGGCATGATCTATCGGGTGGTGGATGACGAAGCCCTGCATAACGAAGCCCTGACACTGGCGAAGCAATTAGCGACTCAACCGACGCAAGGTTTGGCGCTAATCAAGCGTGCCTTGAACAGCAGCGTCAGCAACAGCTTCGAGGAGCAGATGACGCTGGAGAGAGATCTGCAACGCCTGGCCGGTCGTACCGCCGACTACCGCGAAGGCGTAAAAGCCTTTATGGAAAAACGCACACCTGAATTCAAAGGGCGCTGAATGATGCCAGAACAGACGCATACATTGAGTATCGACACTCTGGTTGCCGTCATTGGTGCCGGTGCGATGGGGGCGGGCATCGCTCAGGTAGCGGCCCAGGCCGGTCACCCGGTGAAGCTGTATGACAATCGCGAAGGCGCTGCTGCCCAAGCCATTGACACGATGGCTGCTCAGCTGAACAAATTGGTTGCTCGTGGCAAGCTCACGGCTGAACAGCGTGACGCGGTACTGTCTCGTATCACGCCGGTTGATGACATTGAAGCATTGGTGGATGCCAAGCTGGTGATCGAGGCCATTATTGAAAACCTCGACGTCAAGCGCAGCGTATTGGCAACACTGGAAGACGTTTGCTCTGATGATTGCATTCTGGCCAGCAATACCTCGTCGTTATCCATCACCAGTCTGGCCGCCGGCCGCCGGTATCCGGGCCGTATCGTTGGTATGCACTTCTTTAATCCGGCTCCGATCATGAAGCTGGTGGAGGTGGTGTCTGGCCTGGCAACGGATTCCAATGCCGCCAGCACCGTGTACGACACTGCTCTGAACTGGGGCAAAAAGCCGGTGCACACCCGCTCCACACCGGGCTTCATTGTGAATCGAGTGGCACGTCCGTTTTATGCCGAAAGCCTGCGTCTGCTGCAGGAACAGGCCAGTGATTGCGCCACGTTGGATGCCTTGATGCGCGACGCTGGCGGTTTTCGTATGGGAGCATTTGAACTGACCGACCTGATCGGTCATGACGTTAACTACGCGGTGACTTGCTCTGTTTTTACTGCCTATTACGGCGACTTCCGTTTCCAGCCCTCACTGATCCAGAAAGAGCTGGTCGATGCTGGCTATCTGGGCCGCAAGGCCAGTCGCGGTTTTTATCACTACGGTGAGGCTACTGAGCAACCGTTAGCCCTTACCGTGACGGTCAGTTCTGATACTCCATCCGGTTGTGTGGCACTTGGTGATGTCGGTTTGCTGTCGGTATTGGTGCAACGGCTGGCGCAAGCCGGTATCTCGGTGGATCAGGAGTCCGCATCCGATGCCGGGGTGTTACGCATCGGAACCGCCACCGTCGCTTTGACTGACGGGCGCCTGGCCTGTCAGCGGGCGCTGGAAGAGGGTCTCACTAACCTAGTGCTGATTGATTTGGCGCTGGACTACAACCAAGCATCCCGGCTGGCCATTAGCCGTGCTCACAACACCTCGACAGACGCAGTTCAGCAAGTCGTGGACTGCCTGGCTCAGGCCGGGATTCAGGTCAGTGAACTGACCGATGTTCCGGGATTGGCGGTGATGCGAACGGTTTGCATGTTGGCGAATGAAGGCGCGGATGCCGTATTGCAGGGCGTTGGTGATGCAATCGGCGTCGATACCGCCATGTGTTTTGGGGTGAATTATCCTCGTGGGCCGTTGCGGTGGGCCGATCAGATCGGCCTTGCCAAAGTCGACCAGCTGTTGACTTGTTTGCAGGCGGTTTACGGCGAGGATCGTTATCGTCCTTCCTTGCTGATTCGCCGTCTGGCACTGCAGGGAGGTCGTTTCCATGACTGATCAACCGCACCTGCAAACGATGAATGCCGACGAACTGGCGGTGGCTTGTGCCAACGAGTTGTATCGCCGTGATAGCGCGACACAGCACCTGGGCATCGAGCTGCTGCATTCGTCACCGGGCCAATCCACGGTAGCGATGACGGTGGCCGATTTTATGTTGCAGGGCCATCAGACTTGTCACGGTGGTTATCTGTTTACGCTGGCGGACTCTGCGTTCGCCTTCGCCTGCAATACCTACAACGAGCCCACCGTCGCAATCGGTTGTGCCATCGATTATGTCGCGCCGGGTCGCGGTGGCGATGTGCTTACGGCAACGGCAGTTGAGCGCAGCCGCAGTGGTCGGACCGGTAACTACGATGTCGAAATTCATAACCAGGATGGTCACCTGATTGCCTTGTTTCATGGCAAATCCTACCGGGTGCGTGGCCAGATTCTGGAGCCGAACACTCACCTCAAACCACCGACCCAGGAGAATCACAATGACTGATGCCTATATTTGCGACGCCATCCGCACCCCTTTTGGCCGTTACGGCGGCGCTCTGGCCCCGGTACGTGCCGATGATCTGGGTGCTATTCCGCTGAAGGCGCTGGTGGCGCGTAACCCCGATGTCGACTGGGCATCGGTCGATGATGTGATTTATGGCAACGCCAATCAGGCGGGTGAAGACAATCGCAACGTTGCGCGCATGTCGGCATTGCTGGCCGGTTTGCCAGTCTCGGTACCGGGCACGACAGTCAATCGCCTCTGCGGTTCTGGTATGGATGCCATTGGTCTTGCAGCGCGGGCGATCAAGTCTGGAGAAACTGAACTGATGATCGCGGGTGGTTGTGAATCCATGTCTCGCGCCCCTTTTGTGATGGGCAAGGCCGAATCCGCCTTTAGTCGCACGCCGAACGGTTTGTACGACACCACCATTGGCTGGCGTTTTATTAATCAGAAAATAAAAACGCAATACGGCGTGGAATCGATGCCGGAAACCGCCGAAAACGTCGCTGAAGATTTCAACATATCCCGTGCAGATCAAGATCTGTTTGCCTACCGCAGTCAGCAGAAAACGGCCGCTGCAATGGACGCTGGCTTGTTCAACGAAGAAATTTGCCCGGTGGTGATCCCGCAACGCAAGGGTGAAGACATTGTGGTGGATATCGATGAGCATCCGCGAGCATCCACGACATTGGAAGGGCTGGCCAAACTGAAAGCACCCTTCCGTGAAGGCGGCTCAGTCACGGCCGGCAATGCATCCGGCGTGAACGACGGTGCTTGCGCGCTATTGATTGCTTCCAGAGCCGCTGCAGAGAAAAACGGCCTGATACCCAAAGCGCGTATTGTGGCGATGGCTACCGCTGGTCTGGAACCACGCATCATGGGCTTTGGCCCGGCACTGGCAACCCGAAAAGTGCTGGCTAAAGCAGGTCTGACGCTGGCGCAGATGGATGTGATCGAACTCAACGAAGCGTTCGCCTCTCAAGGGTTGGCGGTACTGCGTGAGCTGGGCCTGGCGGATGATGCGACCCACGTTAATCCGAACGGCGGCGCCATCGCGCTCGGTCATCCGCTGGGAGCCAGTGGTGCTCGCCTGGTAATGACCGCTATGCATCAGTTGCAACGTACCGGTGGTCGCTATGCCCTCTGTACCATGTGTGTCGGTGTTGGCCAAGGGATTGCCATGGTGATTGAGCGACTAGATGACTGATCTGACTGGGGGTCGGCACTGACCAGACGGCCCTTGTCAGCCGACAAGCATAAAAAGAGCGCCTGCGACAAATAGCAAACAGCCAGCGCACAGCGGGTGCTGCAGAACACCTGACAAGGTATTCATTGCCTTATCAAAACAACAATAAAAGAGAGATAGAGAGACTCAGCATGAATATTCGAGACCAGTTCAAGCCGGATCAGCTCGATCCGATGGAAACCGCCAGCATAGATGAGTTACGTGCCCATCAGCTGCAGCGGCTGAAATGGAGTGTTGGCCACGCCTACCATAACGTGCCGCTGTATCGTCAGCGTTTTGATGCAGTCGGTATTCATCCGGAAGACATTCAGTCGCTGGATGATCTGGCCAAACTGCCTTTTACCACCAAGTCCGACCTGCGTGACAACTACCCGTATGGCATGTTCGCCACCTCGATGGACGACATCGTGCGTTTGCATGCCTCCAGTGGCACCACTGGCCAGCCGACTGTGGTGGGGTATACCCAGAATGACATTGATACTTGGGCCAATATCGTTGCTCGCTCCATTCGGGCGGCAGGTGGTCATCGTGGTGACAAGGTGCATATTTCCTATGGTTATGGGTTGTTTACCGGTGGACTGGGCGCGCATTACGGGGCTGAACGCCTGGGTTGTAGTGTGATTCCCATGTCTGGTGGCCAAACCGAAAAACAGGTACGCCTGATTCGTGACTTCCAGCCTGACATCATCATGGTTACCCCTTCCTATATGCTCAATATTGCCGATGAAATGGAGCGTCAGGGCATTACTCCAGATGAGCTGTCCTTACGGTTGGGTATTTTTGGTGCCGAGCCATGGACCGATGAGCTACGTCGTTCAGTGGAGCAGCGGCTGGGCATTCAGGCGCTGGATATCTATGGCTTATCGGAAATCATGGGGCCAGGCGTGGCGATGGAGTGTGCCGAAACCAAAGATGGCCCGACCGTTTGGGAAGATCACTTCTATCCGGAAATCATTAACCCGGTCACCGGTGCAGTGCTAGCGGATGGTGAGATGGGCGAGCTGGTGTTTACCACCCTCAGCAAGGAAGCCTTACCTATGATTCGCTATCGCACCCGAGACCTGACCCGATTGTTGCCTGGCAGTGCTCGTCGGATGCGCCGGATCGACAAGATTACCGGTCGTAGCGATGACATGATGATTATTCGTGGTGTTAACGTCTTTCCCACCCAGATCGAAGAAGAGGTGGTTAAAGTTCCACAGTTTTCAGAAATATATGAGATACACCTGTATCGCAAAGGCAACATGGATAGCATGGAAGTGCACGTAGAGCTGCGGCCAGAATTCCACCATTTGGATGAGGCACAGACCCAGCGTTTGGTGCAGGAACTGAAACACCACGTGAAGTCATCAGTGGGTATCAGCGTGGCTGTTGATGTACGTGGTTGTGGCACTATTGCCCGATCAGAGGGAAAGGCCCAGCGGGTGTTCGACAAACGGCATCAGGGCTAACGAACAACGTACTGCCTGGCCAGAGCCTTGGTCAATCCAGGCCAATGTACCTGGAATCGGATGGTTACGCCCTTAAAACGATACAATATATTTTATTTTAATTTATTTTTAGTATCATTATTGAGTTCAGCGGCAGCAGTGGCTGCCCAGTACTACCACCGGAGAGAGATTCATGTACGCACAAATGGTTGAGACAGGGGTCAAGCAAGTCAAAGCTCTGGACGACATGTCCCCGGAAGAGCGCGTCTTTCAGGAAAAGATTGACGCGGAAATCAAGATTGAGCCCAAAAACTGGATGCCGGACGCCTATCGCAAGACCCTGATTCGTCAGGTGTCCCAGCATGCCCACTCGGAAATTGTCGGCATGCTGCCAGAAGGGAACTGGGTCACTCGTGCTCCGACTTTAAAACGCAAACTGCAGCTGATGGCGAAGATTCAGGATGAAGCGGGTCATGGGCTGTATCTGTACAGCGCTATGGAGACCCTCGGTGCTGATCGCGATGAAGAAGTTGAAAAACTGCACAGTGGCCGGGCCAAATATTCCTCTATCTTCAACTATCCGACCTTGAACTGGGCGGATATGGGTGCTGTTGGCTGGTTGGTCGACGGTGCTGCCATCGTGAATCAGGTGGTGTTGCAGCGCACGTCTTACGGCCCGTATTCCCGCGCCATGATCCGTATTTGCAAAGAAGAAAGTTTTCACCAGCGTCAGGGTTACGAAATTCTGCTGACCATGATGCGACAGGGAAATGACGCCCAGAAAGCAATGGTGCAAGACGCTATCAATCGTCTGTGGTGGCCAGCCTTGATGATGTTTGGTCCTAGTGATGCCGACTCACCCAACAGTGCGCAATCCATGGCCTGGAAAATCAAGCGTCACACCAACGATGAATTGCGTCAGCGCTTTATCGACCAGACCGTGCCGCAGTTGGAAATTCTCGGCTGTAGCGCCCCCGATCCCGACCTCAAGTGGAACGCAGAGCGGGGCCACTACGATTTTGGCGAGATTCAGTGGGACGAATTTTTTGACGTCATCAAAGGCAATGGCCCCTGTAACCGCGAGCGTCTTGAAACTCGCCGGAATGCCATCAGCGACGGTACCTGGGTTCGCCGGGCAGCGGTTGCACACGCGAATAAGAAAAAACAACGGGCAGCTGCCTGATTGATACCGGAGATTAAAACTATGTCTGAGTGGACTCTTTTTGAAGTGTTCGTGCGCAGCAAACACGGCTTGAACCATAAGCATGTCGGCAGCGTTCATGCGACAGATACCGAAATGGCGCTGGAAAACGCCCGCGATTTGTATACCCGTCGCAGCGAAGGCGTCAGCCTGTGGATTGTGCCTTCCAATATGATCACAGCGTCGGCGACCGACGAAAAAGAAGCCTTGTTCGATCCATCCGATGACAAGGTTTATCGCCATGCCAGCTTCTACAAGCTGCCTGATGAAGTCGGCCATATGTGAGGCACAGCCATGAACCAATATGACGATCTGACCGAATACCTGCTGCGCCTCGGTGACAGCGCTGTAGTACAGGGGCAACGCCTGTGTGAATGGTGCGGCCGGGCACCAGCGCTGGAAGAAGAAATGGCATTGATGAACGTGGGTCTCGACCTGTTTGGGCAGGCTCGCAACTGGCTGGAGTTCACTGCAGAGCTGCTGGATGACGGTCGTTCTGCCGACCAACTGGTTTTCTGCCGCGATGAACGTGCCTATCGCAACCTGTTGCTGGTCGAGCAGCCAAACGGCGATTTTGCTGTCACCATGTTGAAGCAGTTCTTTTACGACGCCTGGCACTACCATGTACTGACGGCATTAAAAGCCTCGTCCGACAAACGTATCGCGGCGATTGCCGCCAAGGCTCTGAAGGAGGTGACCTACCATCTACGCCGTTCCTCTGATTGGGTACAACGCCTTGGCGATGGCACTGAGGAAAGTCACGACCGGATGGTCAAGGCACTGGATGTCGTTTGGCGTTTTACCGTTGAGCTGATGAGTGGGGACGAAGTAGAAAATCGGTTGGCAGCCGCTGGCGTGATTGCTGCCCCGGAATTGATCGCAGAGCAATGGCTGGCAACCGTCAGTCAGGTGCTCGAGCAGGCGACGCTGACCGTGCCGTCAGCCGCGCCCTCGTTTTACCTGAGTGGCCGTGAAGGCATGCATACCGAGTGTTTGGGCGTGTTGCTGGCCGAAATGCAGTTCCTGCAACGAGCGTACCCTGATGCCGTCTGGTAAGTTGCCTCCGCTGTCGACGGCAGGGGTTGGCCCGGCGGTTGAACTGATTGGTAGTGATCGGCAGGGACGTGCCGGTAGCGCTGAAGACATTGAGCGAGCCTGGTCTGTGCTGGCCGACGTGATGGATCCTGAAGTGCCGGTGATCAATGTCGTCGATCTCGGCATTGTGCGCGACGTACGCTGGTCAGCGGGGCACTTGCAGGTGATCGTCACGCCAACCTACTCCGGTTGCCCAGCGACCGAATTTATCGAAACCCTGATTGAAGAAGCTCTGACCACTGCAGGGTTTCACCAACCGGTACTGAAGCAGCAACTGGATCCAGCCTGGACAACTGACTGGATTACTGCCGCCGGGCGAGAAAATTTGCGCGCCTATGGGGTTGCGCCACCGGTAGGCAGTGCCAACAAGCTGAGTTTGCTGGCCGCTGCACCGGAGATTGCTTGTCCCCAGTGCGGCAGTGTCCACACCGAGCGTGTCAGTGAATTCGGATCAACGGCGTGCAAGGCCCTTTATCGCTGCCTGGACTGCCTGGAACCGTTTGATTATTTCAAATGTATTTGAGCTGAGTCACCGCCAACAACACGGTGGCCCTGGAGAGACACAATGAGTCAATTTCACTCGTTAACCGTTTCCGACTTGCGTCGCGAAACACGAGATTCAGTATCACTGGCCTTTGCCGTACCTGCTGAGCTGGCCGACACCTATCGCTTTACCCAGGGCCAGTACCTGACCTTGCGCACTGAGATTGAAGGTGAAGACGTGCGCCGTTCCTATTCGATTTGTACCGGTGTTAACGATGGGGAAATCCGTGTTGCCGTCAAGAAAGTCCCCGGCGGCCTGTTTTCTACCTTTGCCAACGAGCAGTTGCAGCCGGGCGCTCAGCTACAGGTGATGCCACCGATGGGCAGCTTCTACACCGAGCTGAATCCCGAACGCGCAGGACACTACCTGCTGGTAGCGGCAGGCAGTGGCATTACGCCGATTCTATCGATTGTAAAAAGCACGTTGGAAGTGGAACCCAACAGCACAATCACTGTGATTTATGGCAATCGCTCCAGTTCTTCGGCGATGTTCCGTGAAGCGCTGGAAAACCTGAAAAACACTTGGATGGGGCGGTTAAACCTGATCTATGTGTTTAGCCGGGAGCAGCAGGATATTGATCTGTATAACGGCCATATTGACGCTGACAAGTGCCGCACCTTGTTCAGTCGCTGGATTGATACCAGAACACTGGATGCCGCTTTTATCTGTGGTCCGGAAGCAATGACAGAAACCGTGCGCGGTACCCTCAAAGAGTGTGGTCTGGCCGCCGATAAAATCCATTTTGAACTGTTTGCCAGCGCTGGTAACGAGCGCAAGCGTGAACAGCGGGCGGAAGCTGCCGCTAGGGATGCCAGTATCAGTGAAATTACAGTGATTCGCGATGGCCACAGCAAAACCTTCGATTTGGCTCAGAACACCACCAACCTGCTGGAAGCAGGTAATGAGCACGGTGCCGAGTTGCCGTTCTCCTGTAAGGCCGGGGTGTGCTCAACCTGCAAATGCAAGGTCATCGAGGGTGAAGTCGATATGGACGTCAGTGTTGGCCTGGAAGAGTACGAGGTGAAGGCTGGCTATGTACTGTCGTGCCAGTCGTACCCGCTCAGCCGCAAGGTGGTACTGGATTTCGACGAAGTCTGAGAATGACTGAACACCCTCAATCACCTGTTTAACCGGAGTTTCCAGGAGTCAGGACATGAATCAGATACCGACGTTACAAAGTTTTATTGCGGGCCAATGGATTGGTTCGACTGCGGCCAACCCGCTGGCCAGCGCTGTCAATGGCAAGCTGGTGTATCACACTCATGCCGAGACCATCGATTTTGAGCAGTCACTAGACTTCGCCCGTCGTGCTGGTCAGCAATCACTGCTGGCGATGGATTTCCAGAGCCGTGCCGCCTGTTTGAGGGCGTTGGGCAAGTACCTGATCGAACACAAGGAAACCCTCTACACTATTTCCACCCATAGTGGAGCCACTCGCGCCGACAGCTGGATTGATATCGAAGGCGGCGCTGGTACTCTGTTTGCTTACGCCAGTTTGGGCCGACGGGAATTGCCTTCTGGCAATCTGATCCCGGAAGACGATGTGATACCGCTGGGGCCAACAGGAGCCTTTGCTGGTGGTCACATTTTGGTGCCACGTCGGGGGGTTACGGTGCATATCAACGCCTTCAACTTCCCGGTGTGGGGCATGTTGGAAAAATTTGCGCCTAACTTCCTCGCCGGCATGCCCTGTATTGTCAAACCGGGTTCCTCGACCAGCTATGTCACCGAAGCGGCTGTACGGCTGATGCAGCAGTCGGGCTTGTTACCGGAAGGCAGCTTGCAACTGGTGATCGGTCGCACCGGCGACTTGCTGGATCGGCTGGGTGGACAGGATATTGTGACGTTCACCGGGTCAGCCGCAACAGCGGCCAAGTTGCGGGTAACGCCTAATCTGGTTGCTAACTCGGTGATGTTTAACGCCGAAGCCGACTCCCTCAATTGCGCCATTCTAGCGCCGGACGTAACGCCGGACGACGCCGAATTTGATCTGTTTGTGAAAGAGGTTGTCCGTGAAATGACCACCAAGGCCGGGCAAAAATGTACCGCCATTCGCCGGGTGTTGGTGCCTGCGGACAAGGTGGATGCAGTGACAGAAAAACTGATCGCCAGATTGGCTAAAACCCGCGTCGGTGACCCGGCGATTGAGGGCGTACGGATGGGAGCGTTGGCTTCCCATGATCAGCAGCGCGACGTGCATCATCAGGTCGAAGCCCTGATGACTAGCTGCGAACGGGTATATGGCGGTACGGCTGATTTCTCTCCGCTAGGTGAAGGTGCCAGTAACGGAGCCTTCTTTGAACCAACCCTGCTGTTGTGCCGTGATCCCGATGCAGAAGGTGGCGCTCACGATATTGAAGCGTTTGGCCCGGTCAGTACGCTGATGCCATATCGGGATATTGATCATGCAATTGAGCTGGCGGCTCGTGGCAAGGGTTCGCTGGTGTCGTCAGTGATTACCCGAAGCCCGGAGCTGGCTGCCCGGATCGTGCCCGCCATCGCCAGCTGGCATGGCCGTGTTCATATTCTCGACGCCGAAGCAGCTACTGAATCGACAGGCCACGGCTCACCATTACCCATGCTGAAACACGGTGGCCCTGGTCGTGCCGGTGGTGGCGAGGAACTGGGAGGAATCCGGGCAGTAAAGCATTATTTGCAGCGTGCGGCGGTGCAGGGGTCGCCCACCATGTTGACTGCCGTAACCGGAGAATACGTGCGTGGTGGCCAAACCTATGAGACCGAAGTACACCCGTTCCGCCGGCATTTTGAAGAATTGAGAATTGGTGAGTCGTTACTGACGCACCGACGCACAGTGACCGAAGCCGATATCGTCAACTTCGGTTGTTTATCTGGTGATCATTTTTATATGCATTTTGATGAACTAGCAGCACGGGATTCGCAGTTCGAACAACGTATCGCGCATGGTTATTTCGTGTTATCGGCCGCAGCCGGTCTGTTTGTATCCCCCGGCGTTGGCCCGGTGCTGGCCAACTACGGTCTGGATAACCTGCGCTTTGTGAATCCGGTCGGTATCGGTGACACGATTCAGGCGCGGCTGACCTGTAAACGCAAAATCGATCAGGGCAAGGAAAGTCCGAAGGGTGACCCTCAGGGAGTCGTGGCGTGGGATGTTCAGGTGACCAATCAGCAGGGTGAGCTGGTGGCCAGCTATGACATTCTGACACTGGTGAAAAAACAGGGGGTCGGCAGTTAACTTCGGCAAGCGATTTTATTTCCATATAAGAATAAATAAGTATTCAGCATAAAAAAATATTATTTTTCTGGCGTTGATAACGTTAATAAATTGGTATTTGAGTCTGACGAGATAATACCGAAATAAAGTAGTGCCCATTTGGCTTTTTATCACAGTGTGATAACGAGACAAAATAAAATAAATCTAAAAGCAAGGGTGAAAACGACATGTTTAGTATTAAAAATATGGCGGCGGCCGGTGTGGCAATCGCAGCATTGGTGACCTCCGCCGTCAGTCATTCTGCCACCGAATTACGGGTTGGTACCTGGTTGCCACCAACCGACAATCAGAATGCCATTGTTTGGCCGACCTGGGCTAAATGGGTGGAAGAAGCCACCGAGGGGCGGGTCAAGGTCAAACTCGAGTACGGGTTGGGTCATCCGAAAACCATGTTTCAGCTAGTGGAAGATGGCGTGATTGATGCCAGCTTCAGCTACCACGGGTACGTACCAGGCCGTTTTAAACTGCCACAAATTGTGGAGCAGCCAGGGCTGGGTGTCGGTGCCGAAGCTGCCTCGGTGGCGCTGTGGCGTGTGTACGACAAATATTTCCGCGTCGCGAATGAATTTGAAGGTCTGGAAGTCTTGGGGATGTTTACCCATGGTCAGGGTACCATTCAGTCAAATTTTCGTATCACCTCGCTGGCTGATCTGGAAGGCAAGAAAATTCGTGTAGGGGGCGGTATCCAGACCGAATTATCAGAAAAAATGAAAGTAACGCCGGTGGCTGCACCCGCCACCAAAGCCTACGAAATGCTGCAGCAGGGAGTGATCGACGGCATCTTTATGCCGATGGCACAGCAAAAAAGCCTGCGTCTGAGCGAAGTCACCAAATACATCACGATTTTTCCGGAAGGCATGTATATGGGCAGCTTCTCTATGTTCATCAACCCGGATTTTCTCGATAGCCTGAGCGAACGTGACCGTCAGGCCATTATGTCTGTTTCGGGTGAGAAATTGTCCCGGATGGCCGGTGCGGCCTGGGAAGAAGGTGACGGGGAAGGTTTTATCGCAGCCAAGGCCGACAAGGTAGAAATCAACGAAGTCGGAGCTGCGCAGCTGCTGTCGCGTCAATTCAATACGCTGATTACCGGTATGGATAAGCTCTGGATAGACTCTGTTGCTGACCGCAAGGTTGACGCGGAGGCGGCCTTGGCTGAGTTGCGAAATATTGCCCGTAATTACCACAGAGCGAAATAGCAGATGGTGTTTTCTGATTGGATTTCAGAACACTACGAGGAGAAGGGGCCAGCCAAATGGCTGGCCTTCTCCCTTGAGTGCGTTGCTGCTGCCGTGCTGATGGCGCTGATGCTGCTGACGTGTGCCGATGTGATCGGACGCTATTTTTTAAACAACGCGGTCGATGGCACCGTGGAAATCACCGAGCTAGCACTGGCGGTGGTGGTGTTTGCCGAAATGCCGGTTATTACCTGGCGCGGAGGCCATGTCGTTGTCGATTTGCTGGATCGTTATATGAACCATCGATTGGTCAAGGCGTTGGGGTTGTTATCTGCGCTGCTGGTCTCTGGGGCTTTTTATGCCGTGGCTGGGCGCATGATGTTTACCGCTGAACGTTCGTTACGGCGTGAAGTTGTCACCGAGTATCTGCAAATGCCGGTTGGTTATATTGTTCAGTATATATCGGTGATGAGTTATGTCTGTGCGGTTGTTATGGTCAGCTATGGAATATATAGAATACTGAATGAAGAGCGATGAGCTGAAATGATTTTTACCACTTTATTTATCGGAATTCCCATATGATCGTCGCACTGATTGGCTTTTTTATATTGTTGCTGTTGATTATTGTCGTACGCATTCCCATTGCCTTTGCCATGGGGCTGGTCGGATTTTTCGGCTTCGCTTATTTGCAGGGACTCGGGTTCGATAATCTGCTGGAGTTTCGCTGGACCGGTGCCTTGGCGATGGCATCCAACCGGGTCATTGACACGGTGCAAGAATACAGCCTGTCGGTCATACCGCTATTTATTCTGATGGGCAATCTGGTGACCAGCTCCGGTCTGTCGCAAGCGTTATACCGTGCTTCTAATGCCTTTCTGGGACATCACCGCGGAGGCTTGTCGATGGCCACTGTGGTGGCTTGTGGCGGGTTCTCGGCGATTTGCGGCTCGTCTTTGGCAACCTCGGCGACTATGGCCAAGGTGGCGATGCCTCCGATGCGGAAGTACGGCTATGCCGATTCGCTGGCAACGGCATCGATCGCTGCCGGTGGCACGTTGGGGATTCTGATACCGCCCAGCGTGATTCTTGTGATTTATGGCTTGCTGACTGAAACCAGTATCCGTGAGCTGTTCGCCGCCGGTTTTATGCCTGGTATTTTGGGTATTCTGTTGTACCTAGGAGCAGTCAAGTTTGTGGTGTGGCGCACTCCGGAAGCGGGCCCTTGCGGTGACAAACTGGATTGGAAACAGCGGCTGGAGGCGATGAAGGGGGTCTGGGGTGTGGTGATTCTGTTTACGCTGGTGATGGGGGGCATTTACCTCGGCGTGTTTACGCCGACTGAAGCGGCAGGAATTGGTGCTGGCGGTGCCTTTATTATTGCCTTGACGCGTCGTAGCCTGTCGTTCAGCTCATTGTTTTTGGCACTTACGGATACCGGACGTACCAGCGCTATGTTGTTTACGGTACTGATAGGGGCTTTGATTTTTTCCGATTTTATCAACCGTGCCGGGTTGCCCGCCGATTTGCTGACCTTTGTCTCGGCGCTGGATATGAGCCCGATGGGAGTGATTCTGGTGATTCTGGGTATTTATATTGTACTTGGAATGGTGTTTGAAAGCTTATCGATGATGCTGCTGACGGTGCCGATTTTTTTTCCGCTGGTGCAAAGCTTGGGTTTTGATCTGGTGTGGTTCGGTATTGTGGTGGTGGTGGTCACCGAAATCAGCCTGATCACGCCTCCAGTAGGCATGAATGTGTTTGTGCTCAGTGCGGTGCTACGTAATGTGAATCCGGCGACCATTTTCAAGGGAGTGACGCCCTTCTGGTGTGCCGATATTGTGCGTCTGGCATTGATTGTCTTTATTCCAGCGATCGCCATGCTGCTGCCGGAATGGCTGTATCGCTGATGCCGTTTACTCTGATTATCCAACAGGAGGTGCCTTATGCTGCCTGGTGTTAAACGTATTTTGTACGCATCCGATTTGCAGGATGGTTCGCGCCCGGCATTTCGAGCGGCGGTCAGCTTGTGTGGCCATTACCAGTCGCACATTACCTACCTGCATGTGATCGAATCGCCGAGCCGTCAGGCTGACCGTCTGGCGCAGCAGCTCATGGCTCAGGATCCGTCATTGCAGGCCTTGCATGATGACAGCCTTGTTGCGGTACGGGAGCAGATTCTGGCGCGGGTGCAGGATTTTTGCGCTGCGGAACTGGATATCGACGAGCAGTTGCAAGCGGATCAGCTGGTTGCTCGCGTCGAAGAGGGGCGTGCGTGGCAAGAAATTCTCCGTGTAGCGGATGAAATCAAGGCCAGTGTGATCGTCATGGGGACGCGTCATGGGCTTGGGCTCGGCAAAAAACTGTTGGGTTCAACCGCTGCCAAGGTGATGGAGCACGGTGCTCGCCCAGTACTGATCGTTCCTCTTCTCTAAAAGGCAGGGTTATGGCGGCATGCGGTTTTATTGATACATTACAGACTAGGCCAGCTCCAGCCGCTCTGACGGATGGCAGACGGCATTCATGTCCTGACTATATCTGCATTCAGGAGGTATTTGCGTTCCTGAGGGGCGGGCCTGTGCCACAGACTAGCCAGCAGTCAGACATATTCGTAGAGTGTCGGGGGAGCCATGCTTTGGTGTCGTTCAGTGGTCTGGATATGCCTTGTGACTGGGTCATTCCGGCAGAGATGATGCAGGTGGTTGTCAGTCATACTGGGCGCCATCAATTGCTGTGTAGTGGTACTTGCTACCAGCTGCAATCCGGTGATGTGCTGCTGCTGTTTGCTGGCACTCACAATGCCTTGGTTCCTGATAGTGACGGTTGCTTCAGTATTCTGAATGTGCCGTTGGCTGAACTCAGTGACGCGGCAATTGGTATGAGTTGGCTACGGAAGGAAACACTTTGGGAGCTGCCTGTCGTCTGCGGAGCCCCAGAGCTGGAGCAACTGGTAAAGGTGATGACGCAGCCGTCGCACCAAACAGACCATTTCCGAGAACATATACGTTTTCACCAGTTACAAGTGTGTCATGGCCTGATACTGCAACTGTTTCATGGTCTTGGTTGCGGGATGATAACCACACAGCCGCTGAACGATGCGGTGGTGGCTCAATTGCGGCGTCAGGTGCTGACCAATCTGCAGGAGGATGTCGATCTGTCTGCTCTGGCAGCGTCCTGCAAGGTCAGCGTCAAGACCTTGTATAACCGCCTCAGATCCTCACTGGACTGCACCCCAGGCGAGTTTATTCGCCTGCTCAAAATTGAAAGTGTGTTCCGGGAATTAAGTGCCCGACCTCGAACAGCAAGGAATGTGACTGAGGTGGTTATTAATTACGGGTTTTCCAATCTTGGGCGTTTTGCACAGCATTATCGCCAGCATATTGGTGAGTTGCCTTCTGAAACCTTGCGGCGATCTTCGTCATAGCATTTTCCATATATCAGGCACCCTCACACCCTGCGTATGAGACGAGCAGGTCAGGAGGTGATGGCTGCTTGCACCACCTGATTGATCAGCGCTTCATCATTCAGCCCCTGAGACATATAAGGCATCAACATCTGTTGATTGCGTACCAGGGCGAAGCCGTACAGCATTGACCACATACAGATCATGTTGATTTGTATTTGCTGGCTATCCCGTTCCGGAAAGGCGCGTAAAAACATGCGGTAGAGCAGTCGGTAGGTTCTGGCCAGTGATGCCAGCCGCTGCTCTGCGTTAGCGGCATGAATGACTTCATCGTGATACATCATGCGAAAGGTGCCGGGGTTTGCCTGACAAAAATCAATAAAATGGCGGACAGCAACTTTCAGCGCGGGCAGTGGTTCCGGGTGACTGGCAAGGAACCGTTCGAGCTGTTGATAAAGGCGCTGGTGGGCCTCTTCTGCCAGTTCAAGCAACAGGTCGCTGCGGCTGGCAAAATGCCCGTACATGGCGGCTGGGGTGACACCGATGGCTTTGGCCAGATGACGGATTTGGACGGCATCGTGTCCCTCCGTGGCGATCAGTTGGCGGGCCAGTTCAAGGGCTGTCGCGCGCAGGCTGCCATGGTGATAGGACGTTTTCTTGTTCACTGGGTGCTCCATGTGCGTCGGCCTTTTGGTTGCCGGTGCAGCCAAAAGGCGCAATCTAACATTCTGCCCCGAAGGATTCGAGTGCTTGTCCAGACTCGGGCTTCAGAGGTCAATGGTCAACTGACGACTGTGTGCTCGTGAACAACAGGGGGTGAAACAGTTATTGGCAGCCTGTTCATCCGGGGTAAGGAAGCTGTCCCGGTGTTCTGGAGTCCCTTCCAGGACGGTGGTCAGGCAGGAGCCGCAAATACCCTGTTCGCACGACAAGGGGACATCGATACCCGCAGCCAGCAGCGCTTCGGCTGCGCTGGTGTCGGCAGCCACCCGGATCACCTGATTGCTGCTGCTCAGTAACAGGTCAAACGCGCGATTGCCTTGCTCGTCGTCGTCGCTTGGGCTGGAGGCACTGAAATATTCCCGATGCAGTTGTTGGGCTGACCAGCCAGCCTGAGCAGCGCCGTCCAGTATATAGTCCATAAATCCGGCTGGGCCACAGACGTAGATATGGGTGGTCGGGTCGGTTTGTTGCAACAGGGTGGTGATGTCCAGCCGTTGGGCCGATTCACTTTCATCGCAATGGATATGAACCTGATCACCGTATTCGGACTGTTGCAGGTCGTTAAGGTAGGCCATGTTGGCTAACTGGCGACCGCAATAATGCAGCTCGAACGATTTGCCTTCACCGTGCAGGCTGGCTGCCATTGAGCGAATAGGGGTCACCCCTATGCCGCCCGCCACCAGCAGCGAATGCTGGGCGCTGCTATCCAATGGGAACAAGTTTCTGGGGGCGTTGATCTGCAGCGTACTGCCTTCAACTGCAGCCTGGTGAATGGCGGTCGAGCCACCACGAGAGTCGGCTTCCAACTGAACTGCGATGCAATAGCGATGGCGTTCAGCCGGGCTATTGCACAACGAGTATTGGCGCACGGGGCCATTTGGGGTGACGACATCAATATGAGCGCCAGCGCTGAATTCCGGTAACTCGCCGCCGTTGGGGGCGGTCAGTTCCAGGCTGATGATTCGCTCTGATTCCTGAGTGCGTTTCGAGACGATAACGTCAAACATGCTGTTTACCTGTACGAGTGCAGTCCGCCGGGGCTGTTATCCCCGGCGGTGGTTCTAGGGGACGTTCCAATTAGTTAACGTGGCCTGTCAGGAGGAAAATCCCGTCAGGCAAGGCGTTGGACGCCGAGAATAGCGCGTCCTTTTCAAGTCCGACAACACCGCATGGAACACCGCATGGCGGGATATTGACCCTGACCCTTCGGGCTCTCAGCAGGCTCGGTTTAATCATTGAGAACGTCCCCTCGGTTTGAGGAATAGGATGCTGAGCTGGCTCAGGTCGCGGCGTTTTCTGCCTTGATCAGCTTGTCCAGTGTCCTGCGTGCACGAATGGCTCCTGCGTCACCGATCAGCAAGACCGGTTTGTTTTCCCAGAAGTCGCTGTCACCCATGTTGTCTTGCTGGGCTTCCAGCATGGGCAGGTCTTCGGTTTCAAACGGCACGCTCAGGTTGGCGACCTGTTCGTCAGCCAATTGCTGCGCATGCGGCCCGATGGCCTTGGGAAAGGACATGCCAAACCAGTAATGCGTGGAATGTGCGGTTTCGGGGGTGAAAATATGTGGAATCAAGGTTTCGATGCCGTTTTCTCTGGGCTGTCCGGTGGGGGTTGCACCGCTGATCAGCAGCATGTTGGCCGGGGCGTCCCAACGGACGTCGATCCAGCGATCGACCCGTTTTCCATGTTCAATGCCCCAGGCCTGGTACAGGAAATCGGGCAGGATTTCGTTGTTGGTTTGGCGCATGGACCAGACGGTGTCGCCATCCTGTTTCACTTCGGTGACCGAGTCTTTGACAGCATCGCTGCCCAGCGTGCCAGGATGCAAGAACTCGATATGGGACAGGTCTAGAATGTTATCGGACTCCAGCACATAGTTGGCTTTGGCATATAAATACCCTTCACCCACGTAGAAATGTTCCCGATCCATGCAGGAAAAATCGGTTATCAGTGCTGGGTCAGCCTTGTCTTGGTCACCCATCCAGATCCACAGACAGTTGTGTTTTTCGACCAACGGGAAGGTCTTGACGCGAGCGGCTGCGGGTATTTTTCCATCACCGTGCGGATTGTGCACGCACTGGCCGGACTGGTTGAACTGCAATCCATGGTAATTGCACTGGATCGAACGGCCACCATCGCAGAGGCTGCCGCTGGACAGGGGGACAAAACGGTGGGGACAGCGATCCAGCAAGGCGTGGGCCACGCCTTCGTTGTCGCGGTAGATGACGACTTTCTGATCCAATAGGGTGCGGGGAAACAGTTCCCCGGTGCTTACTTCGCTGGCCCATGCGGCCACGTACCAACAATTCATCAGATAAGGCATACGGTGTTCTCCTGCTGGGTTATGGATGCTGTTATCCCTTGCCGGGCGTGATGATCCATGACCTGGTGATTTATTTTTATGTAGCGGGTGTTTCAAAGGTTAAATTAACAGTGTTAAGTTAACTATGTTTACTTTAGTGGTGAGTATTTTTTATGTCAAGGTTCCGGAGCTGACAAGTTGAGTCTGCTGTGAGGGTAAGCACGGTTCAAGATAGCGATGGTTGGTAGCTGATCATCAGAAACAGGCACTGGCTACCAGTGCCTCAGGTGATCGGTCAGCACCAAGTGGGTGTTCGAGACATTGGCTGCTGTGCGATCGGCTGCTACGCCGGGGGTGAGATATCCAATTGGGAGGTGGCTTTGACCAGCAGTTCTCGGAGCCAGATTAGCCCTTTGTCATTATTGCGGTACTGATGCCATTGCACACATTGCTTCATTCGCGCCATGGCAAAGGGTAGGGGCTTGATCGTGAGCGGCCAGATTCTGGCAATTTGACGGGCCAGACGTGCATGCACAGTGGCGATGTTTTCTGTCCCGACCACCATGGAAGGCAATACGGCAAAGCTGTAGGTGCTGACGGTAATGTGACGGTTGATGCCGTATTCCTGGTTAATAAACTGGCTGAAAAAATCTCGGCGATGGGCGGAAGGCTCCATGCTGACATGACCCGCATTGGCATAGGCCGCTACGGTCAGGGGGGTGTGTGCAATAGCGCTGTCGTTCCACATCATGCACACAAAATCTTCTTCATAAAGTACATCGCTGGGGTTTTCGGCGGAGACAAAGTCCGACGGAATAATCAGCAGGTCGGCCTCGCCTCGCTCCATGGACTTATGCGGATTTTCAATCTGTGGCAAAAACCGGAAGCGGGCATTGCTGTTTTGTTGTTCTGCCAGCATCAGCAGGTGGGGAATAAGTACCATCTGGGTGTAGTCAGAGCAGAAGATACTGAAGGTTCTGTCGGTAGTGGCGGGGTCAAAGTTGGGCTGGATAAGAATACTGCTTTCGATCAGATTGAGCACATTACGGACGGAATCCTGCATGTCTTCCCCTAATGGCGTGATGTACATCTTACGGCCGATCTGGGTCAGGATATCGTCGTTGAAATACTCCCTCAGACGTGAGAGTGAGTTGCTGACGGCGGATGGACTCAGGTTCAGCTTTTCTGCTGCTCTGGTAATACTTCGTTCTTTTAGCAACACATCCAGTGCGATCAGCAAATTCAGATCCAGCTTGTTAAAACGCATGATGTTTCCCCTCTTGTCTCGCCATTCCGGCTCACAGAGTAGAGTCTTTCCAGCTGCTTTGACCAGCCTTATTGGCAAATGGGCGGATGACCGAATTATTCAATAAACGTTCGATCTTATCGAATCCTCTGTTTAGTTTTAAGCGTTTTACTGAATGGTCGGTCACTCGTAATCTGCCCTCTCGCGGTACATCGCTAGCCTCAGTTCAGTAGCGATAACGCTGGCTCCGGTGTTCGGCTCCCTGAATAAAAACAACAATCTCCAAATAATTGGAGGAGGGTCTGATGACGATAAACACTCGCAAGGGTATGGCTCCCGTGTGTCAGAAATTGCACCCCAAAGTGCTCTCTCTGGCCATCATGGTATGCACAACATCTGTTCACGCATTTACGATTGATACCGGTCATCCGGAACTGTCCCTGCGTTTGGATAATACGGTCAAATACAGTGCTGCCTATCGCCTCAAAGAGCGGTCTGCAGAGCTTTCCGAAACACAGTACGATGCCAATGGCATTGTCGGCCCCAATAATGTTAACCAAGACGACGGTGACAATAACTTCGACAAGGGGCTGGTCTCCAACCGACTGGATATCCTGACTGAGGTTGACCTGGCCTATAAAAACATGGGCGCTCGGGTCAGTGCGGCGGGTTGGTACGATCAGATTTACCATCAGGATACCGACAACGATACCACTACCTCTAATGCCGATTCGGCAGATGAGTTTTCAGACGATGCCCGCACCATTATGGGGGGGGATGTTGAACTGCTGGATGCCTTCGTGTACGGCTACTTCAGCTTTGGTGAGCACATGAGTACGGTGCGGGTCGGGCGTCATACCTTGCTATGGGGTGAGAGCCTGTTTTATGGCGCGAATGGTATTGCCGGTGGTCAGGCACCGCTGGATCTGGTGAAATTGTTATCGGTTCCCAATTCCCAGTTCAAGGAAGTAGCTCGGCCGCTGGGCAAGGTGTCTGCCACCTTATCGTTGTCCGACTATTTGTCGCTGGGTGCCTATGTTGGGTACGAATGGGAGAAAACCCGTTTGTTGCCAGCGGGTGCTTATCTGTCGAGCAGTGATGTACTTGCTGGAGAGCGTTTGAATGCTGGCCCCACCGGTGTGTTTGAAAATGGCGGTGATATGGAGGCGTCTGGCAGCGGCCAGTACGGCCTGCAGGCACGCTTGTATGTGCCTGAGGTTGACACCGATTTTGGTCTGTACGCCATTCGATACAATTCGTTTTCTCCCAGCGTTATCTACACCACCTTGTCTGGTACTCCGCCGGAGCTGACGGCTTCCAAGTTCCAGTGGGCCTATCATGAAGGGATAAAGGCGTTTGGCGCCAGTTTTGCCAAAACGGTCGGCGTGTGGAGCCTGGCGGGTGAAGCCTCCGTTCGTCTGAACGCACCGTTGGCCAGTTCTGGCGTAACCATTCTGGAAACCATCGGTGTCGGCACCGAATACAACAACAGTGATAACCCTGGTTATGCGGTAGGCAAGACGGGTCATGCCCAGGTGTCATGGCTCGCCAGCCTCGGCCCTTCGTTTATTTCAGATGAGGCCAGTTTCTTGGGTGAAGTTGCCTGGAATACGCGTATGGCCATTACTGATAACGAGGGTGCATTGAATCCGAATACCGATAAATCGGCATCGGCTATTCGGGTTGTTTATAGCCCGACCTATCGCCAGTTATTCTCCGGTATTGATGTAAGTCCAACGATCGGTGGTAGCTATACATGGGGTCGTTCGTCTGCCGTTGGCCCGGCTTTTGGTGTTGACCGGGGCGGCGATTTTAATGTTGGCGTCAAGGCAATATATCTGAGTCGCTGGACTGGTTCGCTGAGCTATATGAGGTTCCACGGACCGATTGGCTCAGGCAACGATAACAATAATGACCCCCAATTCAAACAAGCGCTGAAAGACAGGGATTACCTCTCATTGTCTGTCAGTACTACCTTTTAAATAGCCGGAGGCAATTATGTATAACAACAAAAGCCGGGCACTGTTGGCCGTTATTTCTACAACGGTATTGTCGTGTTCCAGTCTGGTCGCCAGCGCGGCTGTTTCAGAAAAAGAAGCTGCTCGTTTGCAGCGGGATCTGACCCCGCTTGGTGCCGAGCGCGCCGGGAATGCGGCTGGTATCATTCCTGCCTGGACTGGCGGTTACACCCAGCCAATTCCCGGTGATGTGGCGGGCGGGCGTCGCAGCGATCCGTTCAAGGATGAGCAGCCGCTGTACACCATCACCGTCGACAACATGAATCAGTATGCCGATCAGTTGACTGACGGTGTCAAGGCGATGCTGCAAAAATACCCGGATAGCTACCATCTGAATGTCTATCCGACTCATCGTACTGCGTCAGCGCCCCAGTGGGTGTATGACAACACTGCCGCCAATGCGATTCGCGCGACTCTGGATGGTCACACCCTCAAGGGTGCCTACGGTGGCGTGCCGTTCCCGATTGCTAAAACAGGTCTTGAAGCCATTAAAAATCATATTCTCGGCTGGGCGGGAAGCAGTTGGGAGGTGATGCTGACGCAATATCAGATCACTTCGAACGGCAGAAGCGTACTGACCACCGAGGGGTCTATTCGCCAGAATATGCCGTATTACTTTCAGGATGGCAGCGTGGATAACTACGATGGCATGTACTGGGAAATTAACCTGACCAACGTCGGACCGCCGATTCGTGCCGGTGAAATGATCGTCGGACGTGATAACCTGGATGCCGACAAGTCGGCGGCCTATGTCTACCTGACAGGTCAGCGCCGGGTTCGGCGTTTGCCGAATGCCTGTTGCGATACGCCAGCTCCCGCTACTGCCGGTCTGATGTCATTTGACGAGATATCGGTGTTTTCGGGTCGTACCGACCTGTTCGACTGGAAACTGCTGGGCAAGCAGGAAATCCTGGTGCCCTACAACCAGAACCGGTTTTTGCAATACAGCGAAGATCAGATCATTACCGGCCAGCACCTCAATCCCGCAGCCGTACGCTGGGAGTTGCACCGGGTGTGGGTCGTCGAAGCGACACTGGCGGAAGGCAAGCGTCATCGTGTTCCCAAAAGCAAGTACTACCTGGACGAAGACACCTGGCAAGCGGTGTTGGGCGACCGTTGGGATGGCAAAGGCCAGCTGTGGAAGACGTTGTGGGGCTTTAACTACGTGATGCCAGACTTTCCCGGCACGATTCGCCAGACCTTTGGTTACTACGATCTGTTGTCTGGTGAAGGTTATGTGGCCAATGTCTTGAACGATCAGGAATTCCATCACCGACCGACCAATCGTTGGCCAACCAATACCTTTACCGGCCAGGGCCTGGCAGCACAAGGGGTTCGTTAATAGCAAATCAGCGATACCGGATTTGAATCGTTATCTCCTGTGAGTGGCAGGGGTAGTCTCTTGAAATAACAAGGGTTTGGATTCGGTATTACTGCGGTGTGATCGAGTTGGATATGTGCATGATGTGAATGGGACATGAAAATACGATTGCTTGGTAAGCCACCGGGTAACCGCTTGCTTGCCAGAGTTATGTTGTTGGGTTGTATCTCGGTGGTAATTAATGGCGGCCAGGATCCATTTTAACGTGCCTTGTTTTATTGGGTTGGTTCAGCAACAAGGTGCTTTGACTTTCAGAGGTTAATTCAGCGTTTGACGATAATTGTTAATGGTGTCGGAGGGCCTCTGAAAGTCTTTTTTATTGTGTGTGGATATCTGAGGATATTCTGTTTTTACCGTTGTTATTAATTTATGTTATTGATTTGATCAGGAGGAATTATGTTTCGATATTTTCCAACCAACTATCCGTGGAATTTATCCGTCGATCTGGCCATTGAAATGGGGGCCAAGATGGGTGAAATCGAGGAAATGTGCGCACCGCTGATGGAGGCTTCCAAAAAGCGTGACGCGGAAGGCACGGTTGCATTTCGTGAAACCTGGGCGCGTATGGCCGACAAACTCTGCGATCTGGCGGCTGAAGATGAAACCAAAGGGCGACTGATCTCTGCCGGAGAAAAATACAACCGGGCTGCAACGTATTATCTGACCGCCGAGCGTTTGCAGGCCCATGGTGCAGAAGGTCGTCTGGCGTTATTTACCCGTTTTCTGGAAGTGTTTAACCGCGGTACCGAGCTGACCAAAGAAAACTGCGTGCGGGTAGAAATTCCCTACGAAGGCACACACCTGTCGGCGCTGTATGTGCGGGCGGAAGGGGTGGATGGCCCGGCTCCAGTGCTGGTACAGGTCAACGGCCTGGATTCCACCAAAGAAATGAAATACCGCGTTGGTTTGCCCCGCATGCTGGCTAAACGGGGGGTGGCTTCCCTGGTTATTGATCAGCCAGGCACAGGTGAAGCGTTGCGTTTGCAAGGTTTGCCTGCACGCTTTGATGCCGAGCACTGGGCCAGCCGCGTGGTCGATTGGCTGGAAGCCCGCGATGATATTGATGCTGCCCGTATTGGTATGGAAGGGGTGTCGCTGGGTGGCTATTACTGTCCTCGTGCCGTGGCATTCGAGCCGCGTTTTGCTTGCGGTGTGGTCTGGGGTGCTAACCACGACTGGCGCGACGTCCAGAAAAAGCGCCTGGAAAATGAAGGTGATTTTCCGGTGCCGCATTACTGGGAACACGTGCGCTGGGTCTGGGGTGCGAAAGACATGGGCGACTTTATGGCGATTGCGGAACAGGTTCACCTGGATGGTGTGGTTGAGAAAATCAAGGTGCCATTCCTGGTTACCCATGGTGAAAAAGATTCCCAGATTCCATTGAAGTGGGCTCAGCGCACCTTCGACCAGCTGGTGAACAGCCCTGACCGTGAACTGAAAATTTTCACCGAACGTGAAGGTGGTACCCAGCATTCCAGTTTTGATAACCCGGACAACGCTGGAGCCTATATTGCTGACTGGGTTGCCGAACACTTGAATGGCCGCATCGCCTAGCACTGTCTTTTCAGGAGAAGCAAAGATGAATATTACCGGTTTGGAAACTTTGGTATTTGGTGTTGAAAACCTTGCTGACTGTGCTCAATACCTGACCGACTACGGCTTGATTGCGGTCGATACGAATGATCAGGGTGGTCGCTTTGAAGCCCTGGATGGCACTGCCATCGTACTGGCTCATACCGACGATGAAACCTTGCCAGCGGCGCTGGGTAATGGCTGTTTGTTGCGTAAAACCGTGATGGGTGTGGCTAATCAGGCATCGCTGGATGGCATTCGCGACGAGTTATCGAAAGACCGTGCAGTACGGCTGTTAGACGATGGCTCGATTGAATCCGTTGACGACATGGGTTTTGTGATTGGTTTTCAGCTGACCCAACGCAAGTTGATCGAAAAAATCGGCGAAATCGCCAACGTGCCCGGATCGCCGATCCAGCGTGATGTCAACCAGCTGGGGGTCGATGACCATGTTGGCCAGATACGCCCGCGTACCCTGTCGCACGTTGTGTATTTCGTCCCGGATGTGGTCAAGGCCGAGGCCTTTTATGTTGAACGCCTGGGCTTCCGCTGCACTGACCGCTTTGATGGTATTGGCCCCTTCTTACAGGCCAGTGGCTCATTGGAACACCACTCTCACTTTCTGATTGGTGCGCCAGAACATATGAAAGGTGTTGAGCATTTCACCTTCCATTTCTCTGGTCCAACGGAAGTGATGCAGAACGGTTCCCGCTTTATCGAAAAAGGCTATCAGGCGTTCTGGGGCCCAGGCCGACACCTGCTCGGATCCAACTGGTTCTGGTATTTCAACAGCCCGTTTGCCTGCCATATGGAAATGGACGCCGATATGGATCTGCACGACAGAACCTGGGAAGCGCGGGTTTCTGACCTAGGGGCTGATGCCTCGCAGGCGTTCCTGCTGCAATACCGCAAGAAGTGGTCTCCAGGCCCAGGTACGCCTGAAAACGGTGACTATGCGTGATATCTGCGTGATATCGCTTCACCGGGCGGTGCTTTGCCGCGCCGCCGGGTGAAGCGCTTTGCCATTGCGGTGGCAATAAAGACGCAAGGACAGCAGGCCAGGCAGAAGGATTGAGCGGCGGTCTTAACCGCCAGCAGGCATCACCACATAACAATAAACAGTTTTGTATCGAGGTAGCGTCATGGCACACACATATAGAAAAGCTTCGTTAGCCTGGCAGGCAAGGGTTATTTTCCGCTCTGCGCCAGGAGTGGCTGGTTCATGATGGCAGTGGCATCGAAGCATGGCTTTTTGGCGTTGCTGTTGGCGTTGGCGGGTCTCGGTAGCCCGTGTCTGGCGGCAGAACAAAACCCTGATGAAGTGGCGGATGCCTGGGATCGACCGGCGCTATCAAGCCGGGCAGATGCCCATTCGTTTATGACCTCGGTTGCGCTCGCGGGATCACGTCAGATCGCCGTCGGTGAACGGGGTCTGATCCTGCTGTCGGGCGATCGTGGCACGCACTGGATTCAGGCACCGGTGTCCGTCAGTGTGACTCTGACGGATGTTGATTTTTTTGATGCCAATACCGGGTATGCCACGGGACATTCTGGCGTGGTGTTAGCCACCACTGATGGTGGTGCACATTGGCAGGTGGTGCTGACGGGTGAACAAATAGCTCGCATCCTGCTGGCGGAAGCGGAAGCCTCTGGCAATGATCATGCACTCCGGGCGGCCAATTTTCTGGTTCAGGATGGCCCCGACAAACCTTTATTTGACCTGTTGGTACTCAGCGCGAAGCACCTGATTGTGGTCGGTGCGTACGGTCTGGCGCTGGAAAGTAACGATGGCGGGGCGACCTGGAGCGACTGGGCGCAGCGCTTGAATAATGTCATGGGCATGCACTTGTACGGTATTCGCAAGCAAGGGCAGCGCTGGCTGGTATTTGGCGAACAGGGCCTGGTGCAGCTGTCGGTTGATAACGGTCACACCTTCAGTGAACTGGAAGCACCTTATCCTGGCAGTTTCTTTACTGGTGAAATCACTGCCGGTGGTCGATTGGTTTTGGCTGGATTGAAGGGCAATACCCTGGTATCCGCCGATGCCGGTCAACATTGGCAAGAGATTAGCAACCCGGTGGCGGCCACCATTACCTCGTCGCTTTATCAGGATGGCGAGTTGTTGCTGATTAATCAGGCGGGTCAAATCCTGCGTGAAACCAACGGCGCGCTGTTGCCGGTTATCAATAAAAAACTCCCACCCCTGAATCATCTTGTCCGAACCCAGGACGGTGGACTGCTCGCGGCCAGTGTGCGGGGAATTATCTTGGTTGAGTCTGGAGACGTGCAGTGAAATATTCCACTCCAAGTACACCCGCCGATAGCGGCGAATTCGATCCTAAATCCGGATCTTTGATCGAACGTTTGTTGTTTAACAACCGCCTGGTCGTGGTTGTGCTGTGCGCCCTGATCACGTTGTTGCTGGCCTCTCAGGCAATCCGGCTGGAATTGAATGCCAGTTTTGAAAAGACCTTGCCAACTCATCACCCATACGTCACTAATTATCGGTCTTACAAGAGTGAACTGAACGGCTTGGGCAATTCGGTTCGTGTGGCTGTCGCCAATCCGGGCGGCACCATTTACGACGCCCAGTACATGGAAACCTTGCGGCAGATGAGCGATGAGATCTTTCTGCTGCCAGGGGTTGACCGGGTACAGATGAAGTCAATCTGGACGCCGTCGACCCGTTGGGTCGGGGTGACCGAAGAAGGTATGGAAGGCGGCCCGGTGATTCCAGACGGCTACGATGGTTCGCAAGCCAGCATGGAACGGTTGGCGATCAATGTTAACCGTTCTGGCGAAATCGGCCAACTGGTGGCACTGGATAGCGGCTCCAGCACCATTTATGTGCCGCTGCTTGACAAGGATGCTGAAGGGAATCCGATCAGCTACGCTGAATTTGCCACCCGGCTTGAAGAGCTTCGAGGCCGTTACGAGCAACAGGGCGTCGAGATCCACATCACCGGTTTTGCCAAGGTTATTGGCGATCTGATTGATGGCGTGCGATCGGTTCTGATGTTCTTTGCTATTGCCGTCGCCATTGCCACTGCCATGGTGTACTGGTACACCCGTTGTGTCCGCTCTACCGCACTGGTGGTATTGGCCTCATTGACGGCGGTGGTATGGCAGCTGGGGTTACTGCCGGTACTGGGTTACTCGCTGGATCCTTATTCCATCCTGGTGCCCTTTCTGGTGTTTGCCATTGGCATGAGCCACGGTGCCCAGAAGATGAATGGCATTATGCAGGACGTCGGGCGGGGGTTTGACAAATTGGTTGCCGCCCGCTTTACCTTTCGCCGGCTGTTTCTGGCTGGACTGACGGCCTTGCTGGCCGATGCAGTGGGCTTTGCCGTACTGCTGGTGATTGATATTCCGGTGATTCGCGAGCTGGCTATTGCGGCCTCGATCGGTGTTGCCGTGCTGATTTTTACCAATCTGATTCTGCTGCCAATCCTGCTCTCCTACATTGGGGTCAGTGAGCGCGCCGCCAAACGCAGTGTCGCCAATGAGAATGAAGACCAGAGTCATTCTGCCGAAGCGCGTTTGTGGGTGTTTCTGGATCGCTTTACCCGGCGGAAGTGGGCCATCGGTGCGATTCTGACCGGGGTTACGTTGGCCATTGCTGGCGGTGCCCTGAGTACCCAGCTGAAAATTGGCGACCTCGATCAGGGTGCCCCGGAGCTGCGCCCTGACGGTCGTTATAACCGCGACGTGGCCTTTATGAATCAGCATTACGGTGCCTCCAGTGATGTACTGGCGGTGATGATTGAAACCCCCGCCGGGTTCTGTTCCCAGTACGGCATTCTCAAAGCGGTTGACCTGCTGGAGTGGCAATTGCGCCAGCTGCCCGGTGTGGAAACCACCAATTCTCTGGCCTTGATGTCGCGTCGTATGCTGTCGGGCCTGAACGAAGGTAATCCGCTGTGGTACGGCTTGTTACCCAACCAGAATATGCTGAATTTTATTACCGCTGGCGCGCCACGGGGTTTGTATAACGACGACTGTTCGCTGTTGACCTTGTACGTCTATTTGCAGGATCACAAGGCGGACACCCTGACCAGGGTGGTGGATCATATTGAACAGTTTGCCGCCGCCAACAACCGTGAAGACGTCACTTTCTTGCTGGCCGCAGGCAGTGCCGGTATTCAGGCGGCAACCAACATCGCGGTCAAGGAGGCCTGGCGCAATATGCTGTTACTGGTATACGGCGCGGTGATTCTGCTGTCGTTTATCACCTTCCGTTCCTGGCGTGCCGTGGTTGTTGCCATTTTGCCTTTGATGTTGACCTCAATTCTGGCTGAAGCCCTGATGGTTCTGCTGGGAATGGGTGTCAAGGTCGCTACTCTGCCGGTGATCGCACTGGGCGTGGGTATCGGTATTGATTATGCGCTTTATATTCTGTCGGTCACGATGTCCCGCTTGCGAGCTGGAGCGAGCCTGTCGGAAGCCTATTTACGGGCGCTGCAGTTTACCGGAAAAGTGGTAATACTAACGGGTGTTACTTTGGCCGTCGGTGTGGTGACCTGGGTGTTCAGTCCGATCAAGTTCCAGGCTGATATGGGGTTGTTACTGGCGTTTATGTTTCTCTGGAACATGCTGGGGGCACTGATTCTGATCCCGGCGCTGGCGCACTTTCTGATGAAACCTGCTGCTGAGCCGGAATCACAACGGTGAGCAGCGGACAGCAATCTCAGCCTCAACCCCAGCTGCTGTGCCGCAGTGAGATGGTAGCAGAAGGCCAGTCGCGCGGGTTTGACCCGCTGCAACTGGGCTGCGACAGCCTGTTTGTGGTGCGTCGGGCTGGGCAGCTGTATGGCTGGCGTAATGCCTGTCCCCATATCAACGGCGCGCCCATGGCCTGGCGTAAAGACGCGTATCTGGATGCGGCCGGGCGCTATATCGCCTGCCATGCCCATGGCGCTTTATTCGAGCCAGACACAGGTATGTGTATCCAGGGGCCTTGTGTTGGCCAACAACTTCAACCAGTGGATGTATCTGAAACTCCCGACGGCAATATCGTCGTGGTGGATCCATTACAAGACAATAAGAAGGAGTAATAACGATGAGTGCAGTTAACAAGGTATTGGTTATTGGTGGCGGGTTTTCCGGAATGGCCGCCGCCATCCAGATGCGCAAGGGTGGCATTGAGGTTGATCTGATCGAGATTGACCCGGAATGGTGCCCTTTGGGGGCCGGTATCACCATTAATGGTGCGACTTTGCGAGCTCTGGAAACGCTTGGTCTTTATGATGAGTTTCTGGAAACCGGGTTTGTGTCTGACGGGGTGGATATCTGTACCGCCTCGGGCCAACTCGTTGCCACTCTGCCAACACCCCAGCCGCTTGGCTCCAATGTGGCCGGTGGTGGCGGTGCCATGCGTCCGGAACTGGCCCGGATCATGGCCAAAGCGACCCGTGATAGCGGTGTTGACGTACGCCTGGGATGCACCTTCAGCGATGTGACCGTAAACAGTGACCATGTCGATGTCAGCTTTAGCGACGGTAGCAGCGCTAGCTATGATCTGGTCGTGGGCGCTGATGGCGTGCACTCGTCGCTGCGTGAGCGGTTCTTCCCGGAAATCAAAAAACCTGAGTATATCGGGCAGGGGGTCTGGCGTGCAGTGATGACACGTCCGGCCAAGCTGGAACGGCCGTGTATGTGGTTGGCAGAGCATTTGAAGCTGGGCATTAACCCGGTATCCCAAACCCAGATGTACATGTTTATTACCGAAGACCGTCCGACCAAGGAATATATTGATCCGACGACCTGGCCAGATGTGTTTGCTGAGCTGATGAGCCGTTTTTCCGACCCGATGATTACGGATCTGATACCTCAGGCTCATGCTGCAACTGCCAATATAGACTATCGTCCGTTAGCCAATTTGCTGGTGCCGACACCCTGGAACCGGGGTCGTCTGGTCATGATTGGTGACACCGTGGCGGCCACCACACCGCACCTGGCATCCGGTGCCGGTATCGGTATTGAAAGCGGCATCGTGCTGGGTGAGGAATTGGCCAGTAATACCGATCTGCAAGTGGCGCTGGATCGCTTCCATGAACGCCGCTGGGAACGCTGCCGCATGGTGGTGGAAAACTCTGGTCGCCTGTGTCAGATCGAGATTGATGGTGGTGACAAGGCCGAACATGCCAGCATCATGAAAACCTCGATGATGACGTTAGCACAGCCTATTTGATTGGCTTTGTTACTGGTTGTGCTGGATGGCTGACATCAGGGTGTATTGGTTGCAGCCATGTCAGCCATCGGCATACCGCCTTTGAGGAAAAATACCATGGCTGTTAACGTTTTGCGCCGATTTGTTGATTGTCAGCCATCGCCATACCGCCGTTGAGGAGTAATACCATGGCTGTTAACGTTTTGCGCCGATTTGTTGATTTGTCGATTTATCTTGAAAATGATGTGCTGTCTGATCCGCCTGCCCTGGCACCTAAAATCACCTATCAGACCCATCAGGATACCATTGGCGAATTTACCCGGTTAATACCGGGCACCAGTCCGGAAGACTATCCAGAGGGCGAAGCCGCTGCCGCAGAATGGGTCAGCCTGTCCACCCATAGCGGCACGCATCTGGATGCGCCCTACCATTTTCATTCTACCCAGGATGCCAGAAACGGCGGCTCGCGCCCATCGATCACCATCGATGAAGTACCGCTGGAATGGTGCTTTCAGAACGGTGTGAAACTGGATTTTCGCCACTTTCCGGATGGCTATGTGGTCACCGCAGCGGATGTTGAAGCCGAACTGGAGCGGATTGGCTACGACCTTCAGCCGCTCGATATTGTGGTGGTGAATACTCGTGCGGGGATGGCTTATGGCCAGCCAGGTTACGTCAATACCGGTTGTGGTATGGGTTACGAAGCCACCATGTATTTGTTGGAGCGTGGCGTACGCCTGACTGGAACCGATGCCTGGAGCTGGGATGCGCCTTTCAGTTATACCGCCGAACGTATTGCTGCCACCGGCGATACCTCGCTGATCTGGGAAGGCCACAAAGCAGGCCGTGATATCGGTTATTGCCATCTGGAAAAGCTCCATAACCTGGAAGCGCTACCCTCTCATGGATTTATGATCAGTTGCTTCCCGCACAAGATTCGCGGCGCATCAGCGGGCTGGACGCGTGCGGTCGCGATCTTCGACGATGAACAGAACTAACGCTGGCAACGTAGATAGCAGGGCGAATTGACCGTGCTGGATGGACACCCCCAAGGCATCCCAAAAAATCGTTTTTATACACCGCGCAATGAGGTTTTTTTATGAGTTTTCCTGATATTCACCGAGTCGTTACGGGTCACGATGCAGACGGCAAGGCCGTCGCTATTCTGGATGGCCCATTGGCCACCGTTGTACCGTTGACGGCCATTCCCGGTACTGTGTTCCATGAAGTCTGGAGTACCTCGGCAACGCCGGTCAGCATCAATAACGACACCGATCCGACAGTGGGGGAACTGGTCTTGCCGCCGCCCGGTAATGGTACTCGTATTCGCTTTGTGGATATTCCCCCCGACACGGAAGACTATCTCGCAAATGGCGCCGGCCGTATGAAAGATGCGTTCAACGAAATCGGCGATGAAGCCGCTTCTACAGTAAAAACCGACTCGCCCCATCCCTTGATGCACCGTACCGAATCGGTTGATTACGGCATTGTGATAGAAGGCGCCATGACACTGGTGCTGGATGATTCCGAGGTTGAATTGCGTGAGGGCAGTGTGGTGGTGCAGCGTGGCACCAACCACGCTTGGGCCAATCGCTCCGGCAATATGTGTCGCATGTTGTTTGTACTGGTCGATGGCAAGTACGAAGCAGAGATCGCTGCGGCCCTGGATAAAAGGAACGGTTGATATGGACTCTACGCTGTTTGACTTGACTGGCAAGGTTGCTCTGGTCACGGGTGCTGGCGGTGGGCTGGGCAACGCCATCAGCAACGGGCTGGCTGCCCATGGAGCGACGGTGATTGTCTCGGATATCGATCTGACAGTCTGTGACGCTGTCGCCGACAGCATTCGTCGCCAGGGAGGAATCGCCCATGCGCTGGGGTGTGACTTGGCAGACCCGGTCGCCATCAACCAACTGGTCACTGATGCCCTGGCATTGTGTGGCCGGGTGGATGTGCTGGTGTGTAATGCCGGTATTCAGGGACCTGCCGGTTCGCTAGCAGCGGTCTCGGATGATGACTGGGAGCAGGTGATGAACATCAACCTGCGCAGTGCTCAACGATTAACTGCCTTACTGATTCCGGCGATGGCTGAACGTGGTGACGGTTCGGTCATTCTGATGGCCAGCATCGCGGCGTTACGCGGCAACAAGGCGATTGGCCTGTACGGCTTGTCGAAGGCTGCACTGGCGCAGCTGGCGCGCAATCTTACTGTGGAATGGGGGCCATCCGGGGTGCGGGTGAATGCCATTGCCCCTGGTCTGATTCGTACCCCGCTGGCGACAGCGCTGATCGATAACCGTGCTTTTATGGAGCGTCGCTTGGCGGCCACACCGTTACGCCGGGTTGGCGAGCCAGAGGAAATTGCCGGAGTGGTCATCATGCTGGCCAGCCGTGCGGGTGGTTTTATCGCCGGGCAAACCCTGGTGGTGGATGGCGGAACCCTGATCAGTGACGGCGGTTGACCGCCTTTGGTGCGTAGCCGGTTGCTGACCGAGATGTTCCACGTTTTTGTTACCAGTATAAGAAGAGCACACTATGAAACTGGCTTCACTCAAATCTGCACGTAAACACGGTCGTTTGGTTGTGGTATCCCGCGACCAGACTCTGGCGGCCGATGCCTCTATGATTGCGCCGGATCTGCTTTCTGCGCTGGAGTGCTGGGATACCCGTCAGCCAGAGCTGGAAGAAATTTATAGCCGTCTCAACGATGGCACTTTTATTGGTGCCTTTGCGTTTGACCCGGCCCAATGCGCTGCGCCGTTACCCTGTGCACCGCAATGGCTGGATGCCTCGGCCTTCCTGAATCACGGCTACCTGATGGAACGTGCGTTTAATACCGAACGTATCCCTCACTTCGAGACCATTCCCGTGATGTACCAGGGTGCCAGTGACGATTTTCATGGCCCGATGGACGATATGGTCATGGCCAGCGAAGAATACGGCATCGACTTCGAAGGAGAGTTTGGTGTGGTGGTGGGAGCCATTCCGATGGGTTGCAGCCCGGAAGCCGCAGAACAACAGATACGTTTGATCGTCCAGGTCAACGACTGGAGTTTACGGGCACTTGGCCCCCACGAAATGAAAACCGGCTTCGGTTTTTTGCAGGCCAAGCCATCCAGCAGCTTTGCCCCGATTGCCGTTACTCCTGACGAACTGGGTGATGCCTGGGCGAATGGCCGGGTCAATATGCACCTCAAGGTCGAGTGGAATGGTGCGCGCTTTGGCGAACCCCATGGCCGCGAAATGCATTATTCATTTGGTGAACTGATTGCTCACGCAGCTCGCACCCGTACCTTGTCAGCGGGCAGTGTGGTGGGATCTGGCACGGTGTCGAATCAATCCCGTGCCGCTGGCTCAGCCTGTATTGCTGAACGGCGAGTCATTGAAATTATAGATGAGGGTGCCGCTAAAACACCTTTTATGCAGTTTGGCGACCGGGTGCGGATGCAGGCCATGTTTGATAACGGTGATGCCGGCCCCTTTGGTGTTATCGATCAGCGCGTTGTTGCATTAACCAAGGACTGAAACCATGCATATAGTAATTACTGGAGCCAATGGCTTTGTCGGCAAGGCTCTGGCGCAGCGTCTGTGTGGTATGGGGACGCTGGGTAGCAGAACAATAACGCGACTGACCTTGCTGGATCTGTCGTTTGATAACGTTTTGAGTGGTGATGTGGCGGTCAGCCAGCGCTCTGGCAGCATCGCCGACCAGGACTGGCTGGTGTCGCAATTTCCCGCCAGCGATACGATGGATGTGGTGTTTCACCTCGCCAGCATTCCCGGTGGCATGGCAGAAACCCACTACGAATTGTCTCGGGCAGTGAATCTGGATGCAACCCAGACCTTGCTGGAGCTGGGGCAAACCCAGCAGCAAGCCGGTGGGCCAGCCCCCATCTTTGTCTTTGCCAGCAGTATTGCCATTTTTGGCACGATGGATGGCCCAGTATCCGATGACACACCGGCCCGCCCGCTGATGACCTATGGCGCACAAAAACGCATCGGGGAAATTCTGCTGGAAGACTTCAGCCGCCGGGGCTGGGTTGACGGCCGCTCCTTGCGATTGCCTGGTGTATTGGCCCGTCCGCCAGCCAATACCGGCCAGTTATCGGCCTTTATGAGCGATATTATCCGTGAACTCGCGGCTGGACGCCCGTTTGTCTGCCCAACCGCGGCGGCGGCAACAATCTGGGCTTCCTCCCTAACCAACGTGATCGACAACCTGATTCATGGCGCTGTGGTGCCGGCGCAGCAGCTGGCGGGCCAGCGCACATTCACCTTGCCAACCCAGGTCTGCACCATGGAAGCACTGGCACAAGCGGTGGGCAGGGTATACCAGGTGCCAGCCATGGAGCTGGTGCAATTCAGCCCGAATAAGCGGATAGAAACCCTGTTTGGGCGTTTCCCGCCTTTACTCTCAGGGCATGCAGACACGGCCGGTTTCAAAGCCGATGCTAACCTGGATGCACTGGTACGGGATGCCTTGCTGACAGCATGACTGGTCATGGCTGGCAACCAGCAGGGACGCACCAACTATAATAACAATAAGGTGATTATCATGAGGTATCTGATCGGATTGATCCTGTGTCTGAGCTGGCTGGTGGCCAACGCAGATGACGTTTTTAGCATGCGAATGAACGCGTTTCGGCTGGTGAGTGATGTACTGCTTTACCACAACCCCAGGTACAGCAATCAGGATCCGGCATTACGAGAGGAGTATCATCAGCTGGCTGTTACTCTGTCTTCGTGGTCGGCTGCAAACCGTTTCGGCCCCCTTGCCAGCAGCCAGACCCTGGTCAGCGACCTGGAGGCGGCAGTGACAGATGTCGACCAGCTGGCTCCAGAGCTGGACTACCTGTTCCCGATCTATATGAACAAGATGTTGCAAACCCATGCCGCTTTGGATGAGTTTCTGGCTAGCCTGGAACCGCAGGATTCCGACCGCTCCATTCTCAACGACGTTGCCGTTTCGGTCTCCATGCAGAACCTGGCCTATCAGGCCCAGGTATTCGGTTCACTGAATTTCTACCTATTGGGTGGAGACCCGGATGCACTCAGTTTGCTGGATGACCAGATACTGCAAAGGTGCATCAAGGCGGTGGAATCGAAGGACTACCAGAACCTGGAAGAACAGCAAAAAATACAAGACATTCTCACCAAATACCGCTTTATCCGTACCCATGTCACCGGAGAGAAACAGCAATGGATACCCGATCTGGTGGCTCGTTATCGCAACAGCATCGTTGACGTGGCTGACTAAAACAAACGTCTACTGGAGATTTCCCTGCTCCTCAGCAGATGGCGCGGCAAAAGCGCTTTTGTTGAGTGCTGATAACCGAAATACTGGCAAGACGCGTTGCTGGCCGATAATCTGTGGTCAACCTCTATCGACGACAGCAAAAACCAGATGAACCTGCACCAGATTCGCCAATTGGCGGGCGATAGCGTATTTAAAAAAGGTACCGACCTGCTGGAACAGGATCGCGTGCAGGCGCTGCATTCGGAAAACAGCCATGATCGGATCACGGTGACGTCGGATGTACAGGGCACCCGGCGTTATCAGGTGACACTCACTTTTGCTGACGGCAGTTTGCTGCACCACCGCTGCACCTGCCCGGCTGCCGATTACCAGCCGATCTGCAAACATCAGGTCGCGACTTGCCTCGAATATCTGGACAGCTTGCAAGACGACGTCAGCGGGCCAGGCGATAACCAGAACAATGCCGCTGATAACACCTCTGCAAAAAATTCCGCAAACACCGCGCCACGCAAGCCAGCCAAAAAAGACACCGAGTTGGAACAGATACAACAGTGGCTTCAACAACAGCCTAGCGCCGCGCTCATCGAACGCCTGTCCAGACTGGCCAGCCAACACCCCGAACTGCGTTCCGAACTGGCGATTCAGGCAGCACTGGCGCTCTCGCCACCCACGCCTGCCGCATTAAACAAACACATCACCAAAGCCCTGCCAAAACGCACGGGCCTGTGGGAATACCGCAAGGTGGCGCAATATTTTGACCGCGCGCTGTTACAGCTACAGCCGGTGATCGACCACATCGCCAACCTGCCAGCCGAGACTGCGCTCAACTGGAGCGCCAAGGCCTTACAACGGCTGGGGAGCGTGCTGGAACAAATTGATGATTCGGGTGGTTTTCGAGAGGCGCTGGAATACACCCTGGGCAAGGCAATCAGCCGCGACGTTGCCCGGCTCGACTGGCCACAAGAATGTAAGCTGACCTGGTTACTCAACCAACAACTGGACAACAGCGACCTGTTCCCATCGGTGGCGGAGCTGGAACTGTCCGATGGAGAGAAACAAGCGTTTTACCAACAGGTAAGAGCAGAATTTGATCGCATTGATGTTGCCAGCGATTACCGCCAGAGAACCCGCCATCAGCGCCTGCACAACCTCGCCGGGTTACTGACCAGTCGACCGGCACCGACATTAAGCCCCCGTGAACGGTTGGCCATCGACGAAAAAACAGCCACCACCGCATGGGAGTGCCTACGCCTGGCCGAAGGCTGTCTGAATCTGGATGACGAACTGAGCGCAGAAGACTTCCTGCTACGAGCCAGATCACTGCCACATGACGAGCATAACCGAAACCACTTTGACGACGTGCAGCAACGCATCGATCTGGCGTCGGGCAAGGCCGTCAGCGTCTGGCAGCAGCGCTGGCAGAACTTCCAGCAAAGCCCCGGCTACAAGGACTGGAAAATCCTCAATGCGCTGGTGGAAGACTACTCGCTTCAGGCCAGCGTCCCAGCCGACTGGCAAGCTCAGGCCGACGCTTGTTTGCGTCAAGCACTCACCCAGCCTGCCAATTCAAAACCGAGCTGGAGGATGCGCGCCGTGACCGACGACATGGTCAATTTCTACCTGGCCACCTCGCAACCGGAACAAGCCCTGGCCTGGGTCAAACAGCAACCGGTAAGCATGACAGCCATGATCAACACCCTGAAGCAGCCTGCCAACTATCAACAGGCATCAGATACCGTGATCGCCCTGGCCGCCAGCGCATTAAACGACCGGGTGGCCATTACCCATAACCAGGCCTATGCCGAAGCCGTAGAAGCTCTGCAGCAACTGCAACAAGGGTGGGGCAGCGACGGAGACGACGGGTTTCGCCAGCTGGTGCGTGAACTGGAGGCAACCAACCGCCGCAAAACCAACTTCGTCGCTGGACTAAAAAGACACTTCAGCGACTACCTGAAATAACCACCTAAAAGAGCGAATTTGGCCAGACTAACAGGTAGCAGTAGAGCATCCATAAAAAAGCAGATACAATACGCGGCCTTGATTCAGGTAATCCTAGCCTGAACTCATCGACCGCCCGTAGCTCAGCTGGATAGAGCGTTGCCCTCCGGAGGCGAAGGTCAGAGGTTCGAATCCTCTCGGGCGGACCATTCTCAAAGCCGTTCTGGCGATCGTACCTACTAACATTTCTTGCTTGGTAACCATTCAGTGCGCACGGTTTTACTGATGGTTTCGTTGGTGATCGTGATTTTGACTTTGCCTCAAAAGGCTACCGATCAAGAGAACCTTCTATTCCATCTAATTCTTTGATTACGCTTTATGCCAGGAATGTTACTCTTTTCACATTTTTATATTGTGGTGATGTCTTGCATATCTCTGGCATCCAGCAAGTGAATCGGTAGAAGGAAACTCCGGTGTCTGAGTCGTTTTTCGAACATCCTATCCTAAATAGCCCTTATGAATACCCCAATCGTCATTGGGAATTAGATGAAAGCGGTCAGCCGATAAAAGAAGTGAATCGCAGGCGCTCGGCAAGCTATATCACTCCTGTACCTAAAGCCAAACGCCAGAAAGCACCCAAAGCACAGGATTCACTGAACTTTGAGGCTGACGTCAGTACAGATGACAACTATGACCCCATGCCCTTTATTAATGACCTGCGTAAGGAAATTGATGCATGGCGTCTACTGCCAGAAGAAAAGTGGGGAGTCACCGCTGAAACCGCCCGTCTGCTCAAGCACTGGCGTGGTGATCACTTCTCCGGTATTCGCCCATTTTTCTGTCAGGTTGAAGCGGCTGAAGTCGCCATTTGGCTCACAGAGGTTGCGCCACGTGCTTCGGTACGCGGCAAATACTTTCTCGACCATCTGAAAAATGCCAACGAGGGTTCAAACCCGGGTCTGCTGCGTCTGGCACTGAAACTCGCCACCGGTGCCGGTAAAACCACAGTGATGGCCTTGCTGATTATCTGGCAAACCATTAACTCAGTGCGTTACCCAAACAGCGCAAGGTTTACCAAAGGTTTTTTACTGATAGCGCCCGGCATCACCATTCGTGATCGCTTGCGGGTACTGCTGCCCAACGACCCGGAAAACTATTACCAAACCCGCAATCTGGTACCGAGGGAATTTCTGCGCGAAATCCAGCAAGCCCGAGTAGTGATTACCAACTACCACGCCTTCAAACTGAAAGAAAAAATCGAGCTATCGAAAGGTAATCGCGAGTTTCTGCAAGGGCGTGGCGACGCACTGCAAACCGTGGAAACCGAAGGCCAGATGCTAAGCCGGGTGTTGAAGCCGTTAATGGGTATGAAGCACATGATGGTGATCAACGACGAAGCTCACCACTGCTACCGTGAGCGACCACCCACTGAAAACGAAGAAGGTAAGCTCACTGGCGACGACAAAAACGAAGCCAAGGAAAATAACGAAGCGGCGCGTTTGTGGATCTCCGGCATTGAAGCCGCTAATCGCCATTTCAAGAAAGTGAGTGTGATCGACTTGTCCGCTACGCCGTTTTTCCTGCGCGGCTCTGGTTATTCCGAAGGCACTCTGTTCCCTTGGACCATGAGCGATTTCTCACTAATGGATGCCATCGAATGCGGCATCGTCAAACTGCCGCGGGTGCCTGTGGCTGATAACCTGCCCGATGGCGAACTGCCCAAATACCGTGAGTTATGGGAACACATCCGAACCCAAATGCCGAAAAAGGGCAGAGGCAAAGCCGGTGTACTGGACCCGCAAAAGCTGCCAACGCTGTTAAACGGCGCGCTCGACGCCTTGTATGGCCACTACAAGGCCACCTACGACATCTGGGCCAAGGCCAATATCCCTGTGCCGCCCTGCTTTATCGTGGTCTGCAATAACACTACCACCTCAAAACTGGTGTACGACTATATCTCCGGTTATGAGCGTGACAATGCTAATGGCGATATCGAAGTGGTACCAGGCAAGCTGGAGCTGTTCCGCAACTACGATGAAAACGGCAACGTCTTGGGTCGCCCGCGCACTCTGCTGATCGACAGTGGTCAGCTGGAATCCGGCGATGCCCTGGACGACAACTTCCGTAAAGCCGCAGGTAAAGAGATCGAGCTGTTCCGCCGTGAGATTCTGGAACGTACCGGTGACCAAAAACAGGCGGATAACATCACTGAAGCCAGCCTGCTGCGCGAAGTAATGAACACAGTGGGTCAGCAAGGCAAGCTCGGTGAATCCATCCGCTGTGTGGTATCCGTCTCCATGCTGACCGAAGGCTGGGACGCCAATACCGTAACCCATGTGTTGGGTGTACGAGCTTTTGGTACCCAATTGCTGTGTGAACAAGTGATGGGCAGGGCGCTGCGTCGTCAGAGTTATCAGCTGAATGAAGAAGGCAAGTTCGATGCCGAATACGCCGACGTACTGGGTATTCCCTTCGACTTTGCCAGCCAGCCGATCAAGGCCGATCCCAAGCCGCCGAAACCGACCACGCGCATCAAAGCGATGTCGCCAGAGCGCGATGCTCTGAGTATCGAGTTTCCGCGCGTAGAGGGCTACCGTATTGATATTCCTGACACCGGGTTAAAAGCCGAGTTTAACGACGACCACAAACTCAAACTCACCCCGGAATTGGTTGGCCCTTCCATCACCGAACAAGCCGGTATTGTTGGCCAGACCGTTGAATTGAATGTGCGCCACCTGAGCGAAGTCCGCTCATCCACTCTGAATTTTGAGCTGGCGGCCAAACTGGTACGCAAGCTGGCTAAAGCCGGCGAACAACCCGCCAACGGCCTGTTCCAGAATGCTCGCCGTCTGGTTAAACAGTGGCTCAAAGAATGCCTGACCTGCGTTGGCGATACCTACCCGGCACAGCTGCTCTATCCGGAACTGGCGGATTTGGCTTGCGAGCGCATTATCGCCGGTATCGTTCATACCGGATTACAGCAGGAACGTACCTTGCTGGCCGTGGCCGACCCTTATAACCCCATTGGCAGCACCGCCCATCTGTCCTTTAACACCAGCAAGAACGATCTGTGGGAAACCGCAGCCAACAAATGCCATATCAACTATGTGGTACTGGACAGCGGTTGGGAAGCCGAGCTGTGCCGCGTGGTCGAACGCCACGAGCGGGTCAAGGCCTACGTGAAAAACCATAACCTGGGCTTTGAAGTGCCCTACGAGATGGGCGGCAGCAAGCGCATCTATATCCCCGACTTTATCCTCAAGATCGACGACGGCCAGACCACACCAAAGCCGGATGCCTCCGGCGAACTGGTCGAGGTGCCGGACTATCTGAATCTGATCGTAGAGGTCAAAGGCTACCGCGGTGAAGATGCAAAACAGAAAAAACTCACCATGGACAGCTACTGGATTCCGGGTGTGAATCAACTTCAAAAATACGGCCGCTGGGCCTTTGTGGAATTAACCGACGTATTTGCCATGCAAGATGACTTTGAACAGAAACTCAGTGAAGCACTGAGCAACGCTATTGAACAGGGCATCGCCAAGGCACAGCAGCCAAACGCACCCTTGATAGCCACCCCGGATTCATACAAGGCTGAAAGCGAAACACAGAACAAAGCGCAGGGAGAGCAGGCATGAGCAAGCCCGGAAGTAAAAGCAGCAGTAACCATTCAGATGGCGGCGTCAGCGCCATCACCCATAGCGAAGCCAACCGCAAAAATATTCCCTCCGCCGAAATGCAGCAGCTGATGGAAAAAGACCAACAGTTGCCGAAAAAAGTCACCTACGAGAGAAACCCGGATCTCGACCCGCAACTGGTCTGGCGCGGCAAAGACCTCACCAACAGCTCGGATCTGGTGGTCAATGCGCCGCCGCTCTACATTCAGGAAAAGGTGCATCCCAAGGTACTGATCGACGACCTTAAGCGTCATAGCCAGATGCTGGAACAAGGCGACGAGCTAGAAGACGACTTCGACGACCTGCAAGCGGATCTGTTCGCCGACTTTAACGGCCTGCCCAACGCCGACGCCCAGACCGAGTTCTACCAGCACGACCAGCATTGGTCGAACCGCATGATCCTCGGCGACAGCCTGCAAGCCATGGCCTCACTGGCGGAGCGCGAAGGCCTGCGCGGCCAGGTGCAATGCATCTATTTTGATCCGCCGTACGGCATCAAATTCAACTCCAACTTCCAGTGGTCCACCACCAGTCGCGACGTCAAAGACGGCAACGCCAGCCATATCACCCGCGAACCGGAACAGGTAAAAGCCTTTCGCGATACCTGGCGCGATGGTATCCACTCCTACCTGACCTATTTGCGCGACCGCCTCACCGTGGCCAGAGACCTGCTGACCGAATCCGGCTCCATCTTTGTGCAAATCGGCGATGAAAATGTGCATCGGGTAAGGGTTCTATTGGATGAAGTCTTTGGCGAAGAAAATTGCTGTCGGACGATTTTCTTTAAAAAAACTGCTGGGGATACAAGCCTAATTATGCCAGCCACTGGTGATTTCGTTTTGTGGTATGCAAAAAACAAAGATTCCCTGAAATTTCGCCCTGTTTTGAAAGAAAAAGAACTAGGAGAAGGTGCAGGAGCCCAATACACGCAGATTCTGGACAGAGGCAATTGGATAACGCGGAAGATAACAGAGGATGATCTGAGAAATAAAAAACTATTAGTTAATGGTTTTGAGCCTTTCACTGTTGCTGATTTGAAAAGAGCTGGATTCAGTAATACAGCTACTTTCGAGTTTGAGTTTGATGGTAAGAAATACCACCCTGGCCACAACCGCCAATGGAAAACGAATATTGCTGGCATGACCCGGTTAAAAAATATCGGTTGGTTACATCCAATAGGAGATAACCTTCGCTATAGACGTTTTTATTCCCATACATCGACAACCACACTTGGAAACAATTGGACGGACACTGAAACGGGAAGCTTTCTTTTAGACAAAGTCTATGTTGTTCAAACGGGTACGAAAGTAGTTGAACGCTGCCTTTTAATGACCACCGACCCCGGTGATCTGGTGCTTGACCCAACCTGCGGCTCTGGCACCACGGCTTATGTGGCGGAACAATGGGGCCGTCGCTGGATTACGCTGGATACTTCGCGAGTGTCTTTGGCTTTGGCACGGGCGCGGATTATGGGCGCGCGTTACCCCTATTATTTGCTGGCGGATAGCCCGGAAGGTCAGCAGAAAGAAGCAGAAGTCACTCGCACCGCCAAATCTACTGCGCTGCCACGAGGCCGGATTAATCTCGGATTTGTTTATCAGCGTGTGCCCCATATCACCCTGAAAAGCATTGCCAATAACCCGGAGATCGACGAAATCTGGGAGCGCTTTCAACCCGAGCTGGAAACCTTGCGCAGTCAGCTAAACGATACCTTGGGAACCGATTTTGAAGAGTGGCAAATTCCCCGTGAACCCGGCTTCCCCTGGCCGGAGGATCAGGGCAAGTTACACGCCAAGCTGGTTGCCATGTTGTCTGCTGCCGACAGTGACGCAAGCATCACCGAGAAAAAGCTGCTCACGGCGCTGAACAAATTGAATGAAGCGCGCTTTGGCTCTTCCAAAGAAGGGAAAACCGGCCAGTACTATTCACTGGATTCGGTACCCGAAAAAGCCTTTGATCTCTGGGCCGATGCCGGTTCTGCCATTAACCCAAAAGCCATCGAGCTGCACGCTCAATGGTGGGCCTTGCGCATTCAGCGCCAGCAGCAGATGGATGCGTCTATTGCCGCCCGTGCCGATCAGGAATACCTCTACGACAAGCCCTACGAAGACAAAAAGCGAGTGCGCGTCGCAGGGCCATTTACCGTGGAGAGCCTGTCGCCACACCGCGCTCTGGGCGTGGATGAAAACGACGAGTTGATCGACCCGCTGATGGATCAAAGCGAGGCCTACGCCGACACCCAGACCTTCCTCAATATCATGCTGGACACCCTCAAGGTCGCCGGGGTGCAGCAAGCTCATAAAGAAGACAAGATCGAGTTCAGCAGCCTGGAAATTTGGCCCGGTGCCTATATCAGCGCGGTGGGGCGAGTGGCTCTTAATGAAGAAGCAGCCGATAAAGGCAGCTCGCAAGAGCAGCGTGCGGCGATTTTTGTTGGCCCGGAGTTTGGCACCGTCTCCCGTGCTGATCTGGCCGCTGCCGCCCGTGAAGCTGCCGATGGCGGGTTTGATATGCTGATCGCCTGTGCCTTCAGCTATGAAGCCCACACCACCGACTTCAACAAACTCGGCTTTTTACCAGTACTCAAGGCACGGATGAACGCTGATCTACATATGGCCACCGACCTCAAAGACACCGACAAGGCCAACCTGTTTGTGATCTTCGGCGAGCCGGATATTGATATTCTGACCACCGACAACGGCCAGTATCAGGTCAAGCTGCACGGGGTGGATGTGTTTGACCCCTCCACTGGCGAGGTACGCAGCGACAACGCTGATGGCATTGCCTGCTGGTTTATCGACACCGACTACAACGAAGCCAGCTTCTTTGTGCGTCAGGCTTATTTCCTCGGCGCCAGTGATCCGTACAAATCGCTGAAAACCACCTTGAAAGCCGAAATCAATATCGACGCCTGGCAAAGCCTCAACAGCGACCTGTCGCGGCCTTTTGCCAAGCCTCACAGTGGTCGCATCGCGGTAAAAGTCATCAACCACCTCGGCGACGAAGTGATGAAGGTATTTGTCGTTTGAGCCTGGCTTGTAAGATCTAACCCATCTCGACGGAGTAGCAGAAGATGGAATTTCGTACCTCGGATACCTTTGCCAGCAGTCTTGGCAAGCTGACCAATCAGGAACAAAAAGCGGTAAAACAAGCCGCTTTCGACTTGCATATGTATATGAACACGCTGGACTCGGCACCCACGGGTCTGCGTTTGCATAAGATCGACAAAAGCAAAGACCCGAACTTCTGGTCGGCCAGTGCCAATATGGATCTGCGCATTGTTCTCCATCGTACCGAGGGCAGCATTTTGCTCTGCTACGTCGATCACCACGACAAGGCTTACCGCTGGGCCGAAAAGCGCAAGCTGGAAACCCACCCGACCACGGGGGCTGCTCAGCTTGTAGAAGTTAGGGAAATTCAGCGAGAAGAGCAGACTGAACCAGAGCCATTTCAGTATCCCAAAGCAGCCGATCCAATTTTTATCGGTCAGAATGAAACCACTTTGCTGGGCTATGGTGTTCCGCAAGACTGGATTTCTGCGGTGCTGTCGGTCTCTACCGAGGATGAATTGGTCGATCTGATTGATGTATTGCCTTCCGAAGCCTCAGAAGCTCTGCTGGAAATTCACGAAGGTAAAACCCCGAAACCGGCCAAGAAAGCCGCGGCCAATAGCAATCCCTTCAACCACCCGGATGCCATGCGCCGCTTTCGGGTGTTGGAAGATATTGAAGCACTGCAACGGGCGCTGGATTACCCTTGGGACAAGTGGACGCTATTTTTGCACCCCAGCCAGCAGGATCTGGTCGAACGTGACTTTAAAGGCCCGGCACGGGTTACGGGTTCTGCGGGTACCGGTAAAACCATTGTGGCATTACATCGCGCTATGCATCTGGTCTGCGAGAGCGATGAAAAGCGGGTTCTGCTGGCTACTTATTCCGGCTTGTTGGCGAATCGCTTGCGTGGTCTGACAGGACGTTTGATTTCCGAAAATCGCCAGCTCAGCCTGGGTGAGCGGCTGGAAGTGTATTCGGTAAAAGAAAAGGCCGCGCAACTCTATAAGGCGAACCTTGGTCAGTTTCAGTTGGCCACAGAAGGTCGGGTTGCTGAATTGCTTGCCAGCGCAGCCAAGGCCGAAGGCTCAGACTATCCACCGCGCTTCTTGCTGGATGAGTGGAATTATCTGATCGACGCTTCGCAGCTACGGGATTGGGAATCCTACCGTGACGCTAAACGCACAGGCCGTAAAAGTCGCCTGAGCGAAGCCAAACGCCAACATCTTTGGGCTATTTTCAACCGGGTTTGGCAAGGGCTGGAGCAACAAAGCCTGATTACTGAAGCGACCATGTACACCCGTTTAGCCGAAACGCTGGCACAGCGGGACAGGGTCATTTTCGATCATGTACTGATCGACGAAGCCCAGGATCTGACCATCGCCCAACTCAAGTTGATCGCCGCACTTGGTCAGAATCGTCCCAACAGCCTGTTCTTCGCCGGGGATTTGGGGCAGCGGATTTTCCAGCCGGGGTTCTCATGGAAAGCCTTGGGCATCGACCTGCGTGGCCGCTCCAGTACGTTGAAAATCAACTACCGCACTTCTCACCAGATCCGCCGTCAGGCCGACAAATTGCTTGACAGCGAGATGAGCGACAGCGATGGCAATACCGATGATCGTAGCGGTACGATTTCGCTGTTTAACGGGCCAGATCCGGTGATTGAACTGTTCGACGAACAGGATGAAGAAAACGCCTTCGTCGGTGAAAAAATCCGTAGCTGGCTCGACGCTAATATCGCCCCGGAAGAGATCGGTATTATGGTGCGCAGCGAAGCACAGTACGAACGCGCCAAAGCCGCACTCGGCGCAGCTGGAGCCGACTTTAACGCCATGAGCCGTGCCATGGAGTGGGTTACAGGCAAGGTCTCTCTCTGCACCATGCATCTGGCCAAAGGTCTGGAATTTAAATGCGTGGTGCTAATGGCCTGTGATGATGACGTACTGCCATTGGAAGAACGACTGGAAGCCGTGATGAACGATACTCAGGCCATGAAGGAAGTCGAAGACACCGAACGTCACTTGCTTTACGTCGCCTGCACCCGTGCTCGTGATGAGCTGGTGATTACCTCCGCAGGAATGGCATCGGACTATCTGGATGATTTGGTCGAGTAGCCATAAACCAGATCAATCGGCATGATTGCTGATCACTAACGGACTATTGACACAAAAGTCGCACAGCGTAATATGCCGCGACTCTGGATGAACTTACCATTATGGTAAATACTCTGAAAAACATAAGTGCATATCAAAGTGAGCCACCTACAGATCTGCAACCCAGAATCATTGCGTCTGGGCCTTTGTATCCAAGGGAAAAAGTGCTGGCTGTTCTGGATTGTGGTAAGACGCCTTCTCCATTTACAAAAAAGTGCGTTCAGGATCTTGAGCGTCTCAGCCTTGATCTGGAGAAGGATGTCCCTGAGTTGATTCGCACAGCGCTGATTTCAGGAACATTCCTTGGATCCGAATGGTGTCAGGGAAAATCTCCAACGCTGGTGGTTGCATGCGATGCCTATCGGTTGTTCCGGTCTGAGTGGGTGGCGCATGCGCGCAAGGACATGCGCTTTGAATACTATGTGAAATTTGCCTTGAAACGGCCAAAGGAGGAGAACTCCCAACCAGAGTTGATTCTGATCGTTTCTTGCCATCTTTCCGAAGAAAGGAGATGAATATGTCAGACTTACCTGTTTGCCCTATCTGTGATGAGGGCCATCTTCACGCTCGTTCCGAAATGATCGAGGTTGAGCATGCTGGTCACGCAGGTCAGATCGAGAGTCTGTATTCCGAATGCGATGAATGCGGTAGTGAAACTGCAACCGCTGCTCAGATGCGTGATAACAAGCGTGCCATGATCGCGTTTAAAAAACAGGCTGATGGTCTTATTACTGGTGCTGATGTGAAAGCCATGAGGCAATCACTTGGGCTGAATCAGGATCAGGCGGCCCGTATGTTTGGCGGTGGCCCTGTGGCGTTCTCCAAGTATGAAAACGACGATGTGGTGCAGTCCGAACCTATGAACAATCTGCTGAAGGTCAGCAAGCGTTTTCCTATGGTGGCCGCTTACCTGGCCAGGGAAGCCGGTGTTGAGTTGAAAGATCACAGCCATCTGGTGGCGAGTTTTCAATCCCGTTCTTATGTGTCATCGGCACTTGGTTCTAACCTGTCGGGCGTTCGAGAATCATTGCGTTTGGTTGCAGTTTCCAACTCGGATTGTTTTGAGTTGCCCGATGAGGAGTATCAGCATGCCATCTGACGTATTGACGGCTTCACCTTTGCAATTAAAACAACTGTTGTTTGTCCGTGTGCATGTCGAGGCTGAGAACAGCGAAAAATTTCCAGACGGTATCTGGGCGCCTGAGTTTGATTTTGCTGGTGTTCGTTTGGGCCACCATATTGACGTGACCCCAGCAGAGAAGCTGGAGAATGGTCGTTTTCAGTATGTGATTGCCGTGATATTCCAGGTTTTTAATGAAGACGAAGAATCCCAGGTTTGTCCTTATATTCTGGATATCGAGGCCAGAGCGCTGTTTGAAATGCGCCCTATGGAGAATGAGGAGAAGCGGGATAGTCTGGTGCGTGTGAATGGCGCTTCCATGGTGATTGGCGCGATTCGGGAACAGGTTACTTTGCTAACCTCACGCTGCTTGTATGGGCCTTTGACTCTTCCTTCTTTTCGGGTTGAACCCTGACACTGTACTCGCCAAAGATCGTGCGGTATCCAGACACTCGTTCAGAATCTGGAAGCCTGTTTCGCTGTCGCGATGATTCAGTACCTGCCGTCTATGATCCAGAAAGCCTTTTAGATCCATATATCGAATGGCACAAACTGGTTGCCAGGTTGGCTTCGCGTGGTTGGCCAATACGTATGGCATCAACCAATCAGCTTTTGCTCCAGTACCGGGGCGGCAAACGCGGTGGCGACGCCTCGTACAATTTCAGCGGGCTTGGCCGGGAAGACGTACTTCAAGCCAAACACAATAAACCCCAGCAGCGCTTTGGTATTTACCCGTGGCAGGCCGGTTTTGCGGTCGTTACGGAGCAGTCCAACATCAAAACACCGCTTTAACGACAGGTTAACTTGTGACTTGCTGATCCTGGTGACTTCTTCAAAGTAAACGCTCAAACAACCCCATCTAAAATCACTACTCAATTCATTCTAAGCTGTCTTCAAATTCTTCAACGAGACAGCTCATGACTAAATCCGAACAATGGCAGCAGCACATCAACCTTTG
>NZ_JBBKTX010000049.1:0-3892 GCF_044962685.1 Oceanobacter antarcticus | reverse complement strand
CGGCACTGTGGGTGGTCAGGAAGACATGATTGAAGATCTGGCGTTAACCATGGCCAAAGCCAAAGGCTAACAAAACGAAAGGCTAACGCTGGACTGGCTGCCACGCTGCTGCGGGGCAGCCAGAAGAATGCTGATCGGATAAACAAGCCGAAGGCGTTATCCGATGTGAACACACAGATAAGGAACACAGATCATGAGCAATAACCTGAATGCAGAACAGATCGCCGCTGCGGCTGCGCATCTGGAAAAAGCAGAACTTGAGCGTTATGAAGTCACCAAGTTGACGGATGACTACCCGGAAATGACCTACAAGGATGCCTTTGATATCCAGTGGGAACTGCGTCGTCGCAAGGAAGAAAAAGGCCACAAGATCGTCGGCCTGAAAATGGGCCTGACCAGCTGGGCCAAAATGGCGCAGATGGGCGTTGAACATCCATGTTACGGTTTCCTGTGTGATTACTTCACCGTGCCAGACGGCGGTGAAATCAAGACCGATGAATTGATTCACCCGAAAATCGAAGCTGAAATTGCCTTCGTCACCAAAAAAACATTGAAAGGCCCGGGGATCACTATTGCCGACGTACTGGCGGCAACGGATTTTGTCTTGCCGGCGGTTGAGATCATTGATTCCCGTTACAAGGATTTCAAATTTGATCTGAAGAGTGTGATTGCGGATAACTCATCGTCTACCCGGTTTATTACCGGTGGCCAGATGCAGCGTGTAGAAAACGTCGATCTGAAAAACTTTGGTGTGGTGATGGAAATCAATGGCGAAGTCATCGCCACCGGTGCCGGTGCTGCGGTACTGGGCCACCCGGCGGCGTCGGTTGCCATGCTGGCGAATATGTTTGGTGAACGCGGTGAAGAAATTCCGGCAGGCACCTTCATTATGACCGGTGGTATTACCGCTGCGATCCAGTGCAAGAAGGGTGATAATTTCAGTGTCCGTTATCAGGGCATGGGCACGATTACAGGTCGTTTTGGCTGATCCGTTTTATAGGGCACATTTTTAGATGTCCCCTCTACGCTGTTGGTTTTAAAACGGTCGCTTGGCGGCCGTTTTCTGCGTTCAGGTTTCTACTCACTTCTCCCTGAGGTCTCGACATGGATTTGCAATTAACAGACAAGCTGGCGCTGGTCTCCGGCAGCACCGCAGGTATCGGTTTTGCGATTGCCGAAGCCCTGGCGGCGGAAGGTGCCCGCGTCATTATTAATGGCCGTACCACGGCAGCGGTCGAGGCGGCGATTACCGAGCTGACCCCCCGTGTCAGTGGTGAGTTGCTGGGTTTTGCCGGTGATCTGACCAATGCCGCAGCAATTGAACAATTGGCTGAACAATTCCCGCAGGTGGATATTCTGGTCAACAGCCTGGGAATTTTTGAACCCGCCGAATTTGCCGATATTACTGATGCAGACTGGTTTCGTTTTTACGAGGTCAATGTCATGAGCGGTGTGCGTCTGAGTCGTTTGTATTTGCCGGGGATGAAGCAGCAGGACTGGGGACGTATTGTGTTTATCTCCAGTGAAAGTGCGCTGCAGATCCCGGCTGAAATGATTCATTATGGCATGACCAAAACGGCCCAGCTGGCGGTATCCCGAGGTTTGGCGGAATCTCTGGCCGGAACTGGCATCACCGTTAACAGCGTACTGCCGGGGCCAACCCGCTCCCGTGGCGTGGTAGACTTTGTTAACGAGCTGGCTAAAAACGAAGGCAAAACCTTCGAGCAGTTTGAACAGGAATTTTTCGAAAAGGTGCGTCCATCGTCGTTGATCAAGCGCTTTGCCGACCCCCGCGAGGTCGCCTCCATGGTGGCTTATATTTGTAGTCCGCTGGCTTCGGCCACGACCGGTGCAGCATTACGGGTGGACGGTGGCGTGGTGCGATCAGCGGTTTGACCACCGAGTGATGAAACAACCGTCAGGTCGGGTGTAAAACAATGAAAGTGCTGATTCTTGGGGCTGGTGGTATTGGCTGTTATTACGCAGCCCGGCTGATGGATGCCGGGCACCACGTGGTGTTGGTTGCCCGTGGCGCTCATCTTCGGGCCATGCAAACTCAAGGGTTAAAGGTCATACACCCGCAGTTTGAGTTTGCTGCCCCGGTATCCGCCTGTGATATGCCCGCGCTGATGTCTGACTATCGCTGCGCCGACTTTGATCTGATTATCCTGGCCGCCAAGGCCACGGTCACCGCCAGCATGATGGCGGAGCTGGCGAACTGGCTGGCGGCGGCAAGTACGCCGCTATTGTCGTTGCAAAACGGTGTGGGTAATGAACCGCTGATCGCCGACGTGGTTGGCAGCGGCAGAACGCTGGGCGGGTTGGCCGTACGTATTGGTGGCCACATCGTAGCGCCAGGGCAGGTGGAGGCAACGGGCGTGGCACAGATTGAAATGGGCGCATGGCCCGATAGTCGCCGCAATCCCGACTGGCAGGCGCATTTGTTGCGGTGGCAAGCGGCGTTTGTTGCAGCCGCGATTCCCTGTACGCTCAGTGACGATATCCAGCAAGCATTGTGGCGTAAGCTGGTGATCAATAACGGTGTTAATCCGCTGTCGGCACTGACCTGGCTGACCACCCGTTCGATGACCCAGGATCCGGTATTAAAAGAAATCGTGCGTGAGATGATGGCGGAAACCGTGCGTGCGGCCCAGCAACTCGACGTTGGCCTTACAGCACAGGATGCCGCCGACATGTTCCGGTTGATCTCGGAATTTGACGACATCAAAACCTCCATGCTGGTCGACCGGGAGAAGGGACGGCCACTGGAAGTGGATGAAATCTGCTTGCCGGTGATTGAGCATTGCCGTCAGGCCGGGCAACCGGCACAAACGACGGAACGCATTCACCGGTTACTGCTGACCAGTCTGGTGCACGGGGTATAGTACAACCGTTATTTCTGCAATCTGCCTATTTATCTCTCACCTCCGATTTCCTGAGTCCGTGTCTTCTGCTGCCATTTTTCCTGCATGATTGTTACAGAGCTGGAACAATCAGCCCTGTGGTGGAGCGTTTAGATGTATCTAAAAATGTAGCGAGCGATGAAGGTGCAAGGCAAAAATCGACGAAAAAGCGCCGTTTATGAGCGATAAATGAGCATTTTTGGTTGGTTTTTGCCACCGTAATGGCGAGCGCGGTTATTGTTAGATCTGCTCTTTTGTCTATCTGTCCCAGGCTTTGAAGCGCACCATGATCGTCAGCTGACCCATTATTCTACTGTCAATTTAATTCACCGCCAGATGTTGGCTCATGTACGCCATTGATGCAGTTTGACTGGTATTTTTTATATTCACTGATTTATCGACTGTTGTTGATTTCTAAACAAATTTTCTTGGGAAAATTTCGCTAAATAAGTCTATTTAGTCGTATTTGTCAAGTATGTAGTCGTCCCTGCAACACCTTCGACGCCAGCATTCAACAGCCTTACACGCCTGTTGCGGCCAGACTTTCTACTAGTAAAATCATATTACGATATCAAAATCTGGTAGATCGCCATGACTCCCAAGGACAAACAGCACGATAAACAGAAAGATTTCCTGCGCCCGGAGCTGCTTGACCTAATCGACCCCAGGCATGAACTCGTTCAGCTCAGTCAACGTATCGACTGGGCTGAACTGGAGCGTCACTGTCAGAGTTTTTACTGCACAGACAACGGACGCCCTGGATCATCGTCCCGATTAATGATTGGCCTGACTCCTCAAACACATCTACGCGCTATCGGATGAACACTGCATCGCCCGCTGGGTAGAAAACCCCTACTGGCAGCACTTCGCGGCGAGCAGTATTTCCAACATCGACCACCGATTGATTCCATCACGTTCGGGCGTTTCCGCCGACGTCTCGGCGAGGACGGTTTAAAGACACTGATGAAAATGACGGTTCGCCTAGGGTT
>NZ_JBBKTX010000048.1:0-4117 GCF_044962685.1 Oceanobacter antarcticus | reverse complement strand
CTGAATCTCGATCTGCTTGCGTAGCCGGTCGTTCTCTTGTTCGAGCTGTTCGATACGTTTTTGCTCAGCGGTCTTCTTCGGCGCGGGACCTGGGGCGGATTTTTTCAGACCATCCAGCCCTCGCTCAGCCCGTTCCCGACGCCATTGAGACAGTTGATTGGAATACAATTTTTCACGGCGCAGCAGTTCCCCTAATTCACCATGCTGGCAGGCCTCGGCTTGCTGGATGATGGATAACTTGTATTCGGTACTGAAGGCTCTGCGCACCCGCTTTTCCAGTGCGGGACTGGGGGATTAGCAGTGGTAGCAGGTTTTGGCATGGTGATTCTCCTGAGCGCCCTGATTTAGATGTTATCTCAAAATCCACTGGCTCAGGCTTAGGTTGACATACAGGGCCACCAATCCTGAAGAGAACGAGCCAGGTAGCTGGAAATTTATGGTGCGGAGTCCTTACACACGGCAAATTTCAAAATGAGAGAAATGAAAGTGGAAGGAATAAATCACTGTGGCAATCTTTAAAAAAGGCCGATATTTCAGCGTGGCAGATAACTGATACAACGCGGTTAGACAAGGATTATTAAAGAGCGGTGTAAATATTTCGCACTCAGAGAAACACTAAAAATATCAAATAGATACACAGAGGCAAACAATAGAAAATTAAACTAGGTGTGGTTATCGCTAAATTTTTTAAGCATTCGTTCGTTTACAGCCTGATCATTATCACTGTTTTTAATTTAGGGGACAAAAATGTCAGGCAACACCATTCCACTATTATTAGCTTCCCAGGGAGAGGAGGGAATTAAGCTTAGTAAGGATAAGAAGAACATCTGGTTATCAGTCAGGCAATGGAGCTGGAGGGCCGCTCTCACTATGGTGCTGTCTACTCAGGCCCTGGCACAGCAACCCATTGATATTCCAGCGCAATCGCTTGCAGATGCTTTGAATGAACTCGGAGAAGAGGCCGGCCTGCAAATTATTTACGATGCAAACCTTGTTGCAGGGATTAACAGCAAGGCCGTGCAAGGAACCGTCCCCACAGAGGTCTTGCGGCAATTACTGGATGGAACGGGAGTTAGGTATGCCATTTCCGGTAATTCTGTGACATTAATCGCGCAGGGAAATGATGGCGCCATCTCTTTGCCTCCGGTAAAAATTGCTGGTGATAGTATAAGCACGACCACCGAAGGTACCGGTTCCTACACCACCGGCACCATGTCAACCGCCACCAAGCTCGATTTAACCCTACGGGAAACACCCCAAGCGGTCACCGTCATTACCCGACAGCGCATGGAAGATGAAGGCATTATTGATCTGGTCGATGCGATAAAAAGTACCCCAGGCGTGTTTGTTAACATCACCGATGGCGCGGGCCGGCCGACATTCTTATCACGCGGTTTCTATGCCGAAAATGTGACCTATGATGGCGCGGTGACACAATGGCAGGGAACCACTCCCAACGCAGTGGCCAATTTGGCCATGTTTGACCGGGTGGAGGTAGTGCGCGGTGCCACTGGCCTGACCCAAGGGGCGGGCAATCCCTCTGCCGCCATAAACTTGGTGCGCAAACGCCCTACAGCAGAGTTTCAAACCCTGTTCGATGTGGGCGTAGGACGGTGGAACAATTACAGCGGCATGATTGATGTCAGTGGCCCTGTCACAAAAGATAGCAGTGCACGGGCAAGAATTGTCGGCTACGCTGACACCAAAGAAAGCTTTCGCGACAATGACGGGAGCGAAACCAACCTCATCTATGGCATTGTTGAAACCGACATCGGCAAGGACACCCTATTAACTGTGGGAGCACATGTTCAGAAAGACCAAATAGAAGGCATGTGGTGGGGCGGGCTACCTGTCGACCCCGATGGTGGACATTTGGATCTCCCTCGCTCCACCTCGCTGGCCTCTGACTGGGAGTACCTGGATTATGAAACCGCTTCACTCTTTGCCAATTTGGAACACCAGTTGGCCAATGATTGGACAATCAAGTTGAGCACGCTTTTCCTCACATTGGATACTGACTTGTTGGGTGCTTACCTTGTAACCGATGTTTCGGTGGATCCGGTGACTCGCCGGCAAAGGGCCTGGCATTCCGAAACCGAAAGAACGCAAAAAAACTATGAACTGACTGCCAGTGGGCCATTTTCCTTGCTGGGTCGCGATCACGAGCTGGTGTTTGGCGCCACCCGCAATCAATTGGATGACGATGAAGACAAGTTTAGTCTTGCTTATGTTGGTACCGATCTCGACATCTACAACTGGGATTCTTCCAGTTTGCCGCGCCCTGATTTGCCTTATAGCCGAACTGTTAAGTCCACAGCCACCCAAGATAGCGCTTACGTAACGACCCGATTGAACCCAACGGATCCGTTAAAAGTGATTCTCGGTATGCGTTTAGACTGGTACGAGTACGACATCGAAGACGGGGATGGAGACTACAAAATAGATGATCAGGTCACCAACTATGCTGGCGTTATTTACGATCTCAATCAACAGCACTCAATATACGCCAGTTACACCGATATATTTGAGCCGCAAAGTTCAGAGGATGCGAACGGCAATACACTTGAACCCGTTGTGGGTGAAAACTATGAAATGGGCATCAAAGGTGAGTACTTTGGCGGCAGCCTAAACACCAGCGCGGCGATTTATAAGATCTACCAAACCAATCGCGCAAGGTCGGTGGCAGACACCAGTCTTTGCAGCCCAGAAGCACCGACCTGCTACGAAGCATCAGGTGAAATCAGCAGTGAAGGGGTCGATCTGGAAGTACAAGGCGCACTTTCTGACTATTGGGAAATAGGGGCAGGTTACACCTACAACGAGACAGAGTACGTCAAGGACAGCACTTTTGCATCGGGCACCATCTATAAACCCGAAGTCCCCAAGCAGTTGTTCAAACTGACCACATCCTACACCCCAGCAGGCAAATCGGGCCGTTGGCGTTTTGGGACCAGCCTGAATTGGCAGGACAAAATCTATCGGGACGGACGCTCTTGGGCCGGTGACAAAACTACGGATACCGTGCGCAACGAACAGGACGCTTACTTTTTGGTGGACATGATGGCGCAATACAAAATCAACAGTCATCTAAAACTGCAACTCAATATCGACAACCTGTTCGATAAAGAGTACTACAGCGGACTTGGCGCCGATCCCCAATATGCACCCAGAGACTATTACGGAGAGCCACGTAATTTCAAATTGCACCTCACCGGTATTTTTTAAACAACATCACTTTCGATTTTAAGCCAACAGTAACCATCTCCCGGCAAAGCCAGGGGGCTTTCAATTTTTGACCCGCTCAAAGCGGCTTTCCGAGGTCGCTGACTCGGCTCCGAACTCTTGCGCCACCTAAAGGTGGCTCAAATGACGTTGACACGTTCCGGGGTATGGGCACGACTGAAATTTCTCCAGCACAGTCGGCGCAGACTCAACCAGATTCGCTTCGCCAGAACATAGGAGATATCGGTAGTTTTCAACCCAGTTGTCCAAAATACTGCGTTTAAGCAGCACATTTATTCCGTTCAATCTCCTGCAGTTTTGCAGGATTGAGTGATACCGCTCCTGCAACGTTGCAGTTTCGGGTATCGCCAGACCAGCGTCTGGGATTTTGTTGCTTAATTTTGGCGAGTTGGCCCCCAACTTTCTAATCCATCGTGATCTTAGTAATGTTCATCACCAGAGAGGACGATGAACATGAAGAAGCGATTTACCGAAGAACAGATCATACCCATTCTGAAGGAAGCCTAGGCTGGCCTTCCGGTCAAAGAGCTTTGCCGGAAGTACAACATCTCAGACGCGACCTTTTACACCTGGCGCAAGAAGTTCGGCGGTTTGGAAGTCTCTGAAGCCCGTCGACTGAAGGCCTTGGGCCCGGCTCCAGAAGTTGCTGGCCGAGTTCCATGCTGGACACGGAAGCGCTGAAGGCTGCCCTCAACCGAAAGTACTGACCGTCGGGAACAAGCGCGAGGCTGTGCGCACCATACTGTCGGAGACGCGGTAGTTTTCAACCCAGTTGTCCAAAATACTGCGTTTAAGCAGCACATTTATTCCGTTCAATCTCCTGCAGTTTTGCAGGATTGAGTGATACCGCTCCTGCAACGTTGCAGTTTCGGGT
>NZ_JBBKTX010000047.1:0-5488 GCF_044962685.1 Oceanobacter antarcticus | reverse complement strand
CTCATCTCAAACACAAAGCGGCGGGCTACGCCCATGCCCGACAGTTCAAGCGTTTGAAGAAGGCTCTCAAGAAAATGGCGACGCTGGTTGGGCGACTGACGCGAGACATCCTGCGCAAGCTACCGGTCACCGAGCAAAGCCGGCTTATTCTTGAAAAAGCCGCGCAAGCCTCTCAACTCATCAAGCAAACACAGCAAGACTGGGAAGGCCCGAAACGGTACAGCCTGCATGAGGCAGACGTTCAGTGCATCGCCAAAGGCAAAGCCGACAACGCTATGAATTTGGCCAAAAAGTGGCCGTGGTTACCACGGCGGATAGTCACTTCATCACCGCCTGCTACTGTGTCCCTGACAACCCCTACGACGGCCATCCCCTGTACTGGAATCTGATTCAAAGCTGGCTAAACACCGGGATTAAACCGCAAGAGATCCTGGTCGACCGAGGGTACCGGGGAGCGCAACACGACAGCCGTATAGCCGCCGTCGATGTCTGCATCAGCCATCAAAAGAAAGGACGAGGCAAAGCGCACCCGGAACAGTCAAGGCGCAATGGCATAGAGCCGATCATCGGTCACATGAAGTCAGACGGACTCATGAAAAGAAACTGGCTGAAAGGGGTTGTTGGAGATTGCATCCAGGCTCTGCTGTGCGGAGTTGGCCAGAACCTGAGAAGAATCCTGAGGTCTCTTTTTGCGCTCATATTCTGGGTGTTATCAGGGGTAATAGATGGGGCGTACGAGTCTGAATTCGAATGGGAACAGGCTAGGGAATGGGCCGCTTGACGAAATGCCCACTTTTGCAGGGACGAATATGTAAAGGTGAGCCGATACATTTTTTACGCTATGTCGGTTTGTGAAATGAAAGTTTTTTATCGTTTTTTTATGAGAACGATTCGTTTTTTAATCTATGTTGATTAAATTTTTACGAGCTATATGATCAACTCTGGAACTGAAACGGTTTTCTGAATAAAACCCTGGTTTTTTATAAAAATAATTGATGATTCATAGGTATGAAATACCTGTGCTTACCTCGCAGCTTTACCAGTGATGCGATATGGATGCAAACCCTCTGGTTGTTATCTGTACCGTTTGTATTAAAAATCCATGTAAAAAATGGAGGTGAAAGCACGCCCCTAATATGTCAGTACCTTTTAAATAATAAGAATCTGTACCAGCGGAGTAACAAAACATGAAAAAAACAAACCTCTCATTTATTAAACCTCTGGCGTTTGCTATTGCCACTGTCGGGTTAATGGCTGGGTGTGGCAGCGATGACAGTAACAGCAGTTCATCTGCGGCCACCTCCACCGTTGTGGACAGCGAGGACAACCAGCTGGCATTTGATGCGACCGCCTATACAACGGTTAATATCAGCCTGGATGGCGTCACTATGGCAGTACGTCAATACCGGATTGTCTATGTTGCCAACCCGATTGAAATGGCATCACAAAGCGCATTTGGCAGTACTATGCTGCTGGATGACCCGTATATTTACCAGACCATGATTGTCTCGGTTGCCGAAGCCTCTGTCAGCGATGAGAACACCGCGCTGTATTTTAAAGTCAATAACGCCGGTTGGTTTACCAGTGCTGTAGCGACCGATATTACCGAGGGTGCTGAATTTGTCAGCACGTCAGACACGGATGCCGTCGGTGCAGCGTTAAAAGCAGGCTATGTCTTTATCGATGTGGGTACACGCAGTCGTGGTGCCAGAGCGGTTGATGGCAGCTGGGCTGGCAAGGCACCTGCACCGGTTGTGGATGCCAAGGCGGCAATTCGCTACTTGCGTCTGAACGATGCGCTGATGCCGGGTTCTGCTGAACGTATAGTGGTTACTGGCACAAGTGGTGGTGGCGGTTTGACTGCTGCGGTTTCTGCCAGCGGCAACAGTGCCGATTATTTACCTTTCCTGGCTGCTGTTGGTGCTGCCGGTGTTACAGGTGAGGATGATAGCCTGGCCAGTACAATCAACGATGATGTATTTGCGGCGGTAGCGTATTGTCCTATCAATAACCTGGGTAATGCTGATGCCGGTTACGAATGGCAATATAATGGCATTCGTAGTGATGACAATACGGGTTCCCTGAATGGCGTTGCCTATTCGGCTGGTGTCCAACCCGCAGCTTCCGCAGCGATTGCGGCATTGTTCCCGGATTACCTGAACAGTTTGAACCTGACGCTGGATGATAGCTCGGCGCTCACTGATGCGACCATGAATAGCGCTATCGTAGAACAGCTGAAAGAAGAGCTTGAACGTCAGCTGGCGGCGGGTACGGACGTGCCTGATTATGGTGAAGACTTCAGCGTGACGCTGCGTGGAACGACGTATGCCATTGCCAATGACTGGCTGACCCTGTCGGGTAGTGGAACCAGCGCAACGGTTGCCGATATCGATTTCGAGAAATTTCTGAAGTTTGTGACTACTCCAATTGCCCTTAAGACCGTAGTGGCATTTGATGCAGTGGGAGTAACCGGTAACCCGAATATCAGCGGTGAAACCAATCTGTTTGGCAGCGACAGTTATGAGTACGCCAACTTTACCCAATGGAGCTGGAATAATAACGAAGTATTGGGTGATGGCTCTGGTACAGACGATACCGGGCTGGCCTGGTCGGATTACCTGGCGAGCACCAGCGAGCTGGCAACACAGCTAAAACTGATTAATCCCATTGCTTATCTGAATACCGATGCCGACTCTGCACCGTACTGGTATGTCCGTCACGGGATGATTGACCGGGATACTGCCTATGCCATGCAATTGACGCTGTATTACGCGATTAAAAATGACAAATCCGTTAGAGATGTTTCTTTTAAAATGCCTTATCTTACACCGCATAGCGGCAATTATGATGTGCAGGAAGCATTTTCCTGGATCAAGACTAAACTGGATGCGGGTATTTAATAACGTTATCTGAGGATGCAGAGAGTCCGGTTGATTCCCTGCATCCTGCACTTTTTATATCTAAAAAATTCAATGTTCGGAATGAAGCTGATTAAAAGGCGTGTTGTGTTTTTTATAATTAATAGGGATGTCTATTTAATTCGATACTCCCGCTGGGCACGGGTTGCCGCCGTCCAGGGCGGTGTTACCGAATGTGAAAAGGACTCATCATTTCGCCGCCTTGCCCTGATCACCGGCAACACTCGCGCAGAGTCGTGCAGGATTAAATAGATTTCCCCAATAGGTAGGAGGCAGGGAATGATCTATTTCTATTTTTTATGAAATAATATATTTACTGTCAATTTGATATAGCCATGCGATTTGCAGGTTGCAGGCCTGTTAGTCATCGTTGGTGATACTATGATCCCAAAATAGAAATCCTATTTCCCGTAATCAGGAGCAGGATTTGCGCGATTTTCTGCTCTGAATGAGTAATATGGAGGCTCATAGGTTAACAATAAAAAGAAGTGTGGCCATGAAACATCAGCATCCTGTTGTACCCACGGCAAAAACCTGTCATCAGGTTTGGGTTGCCAATGAATCACAATGCTTTGAAGCCGATTCACAAAAGAATTTGCTGGCTAATATCGGCAAGGCCGAGAATTCGCCAGTGCTGGTCGGCTGCAAGGGTGGCGGTTGCGGCAAGTGTCGCGTCAAGGTGACCAGTGGTACCTATCTCAGCAAAAAAATGAGCCGGGCGCATATTACCCCGCGTGATGAAGAGCAAAGTATTGTGCTGGCATGCCGCATCTTTGCCCAGAGTGATATCCGTATTATTCCGCTCTAATGTTAACCGCGCTGGGCAGGCCGCTGTGTCTGCCAATGTCTGTGCCAGTACCAGTCCTATGCCTGGTTAATACGCTGGTGGTGTTTCCCATCTGGCGTCCATAGCCTGGTATTTCCGTATGCGTATTGGTCTGGTGAACGGGTTCCCCCGCCGCTATTGGCTGCTGCTTCTCTTTTCCCTCCCTGTATCTACATGGCTGTTTTTTTGCTCGTGACATTTTGGATGCCCTTTTGGCAAGGTGGCGCGGATGTTTTTGAGCAAAAATCAAACTTTAGGGGACATTTATTTAATCCGGTGCTCACCGTGCAGGATTAAATAGATGATGAGATGGACGCTCCCCATATGATCCAGCGTCAAAAGCGCTAATATTTTGTTACGAGCAAAACGTCAATATGAGGAGCGTCCACATGAACAATATTAGTACCATCGCCATCGATCTTGCAAAGTCCGTTTTTCAGATCTGCATCGTCTCCGGGCACAACAAGGTATCGAAGCAGTTACGCCTCAGCCGGGAGAAATTCAGGCAATTCATGCTGGAGCAAACACCCTCCAGAGTCGTCATGGAGGCCTGTTATTCCTCGCATTACTGGGCCAGGTTATTTCAGCAACAAGGCCATCAGGTACGGTTGATTCCGGCCCAGCATGTCACGCCATTTGTGCGGGGCAACAAGAACGATCAGAACGATGCTCTGGCCATTTATGAAGCATCCATGAGACCCAATATCCGGTTTGTACCGATCAAGTCATTGGGTCAACAGGATGTTCAGAGCCTGCATCGAATGCGAGAACGGCTGGTCAAGGATCGCACTGCGCTTTGCAATCAGATGCGCGGTTTGTTGACGGACTATGGTTATATCTTCCCCGTCGGAATCAATGCTGTACTTAAAGGGTTGCGCGAGATTCTGGAACAGGGAGATTTGTCCGGCATGATGCAGTCCGAGTTGAATTGGACACTGGTTGAATATGATTTGCTCTCGCGCCGGATTGATCACATTAACGAAGAATTAAAGCGTTATGGCCAACAGGATCAGCAATGCCAGAATCTGATCTCCATCCCTGGTATTGGGGCCCATATTGCCACTGCAATCAAGAGTACGGTGGGCAATGCGGAGGTCTTTCATAACAGCCGGGATTTTGCGGCGTGGACGGGGTTAACGCCGAGACAAAAGGCCAGTGGTCATAAATCGGTGATGTCAGGGATTACCAAGCGTGGGGATGCCTACTTGAGAAAACTACTGGTGCAGGCAGCACGGCATACGTTGCGCTGGGCCAAGCGAAACGAAGACACAAATCTGGCGCGCTGGATGATAGACATCGTCCAGCGTCGCGGATTGCACAAGGGCGTTGTCGCCATTGCGCATAAACTGGCGCGGATTATCTGGAGCGTTTTGACAGGTCAAACGGTCTTTAATCCGGCCTGAAAGCAAGAACCCATCGGGTAGTCGTTGTTTGATGATGTAACGGGGCAATCCGTCCCTGGTAGAGCCTGAGCGGGACACGATCGGCGTGGCCAGATCGAATAGATGTCACTACTGTCCGGTTAACTGACCCGCCAAAAGAAAGGAGCCCGGTTCCCATGCCGTTTCCGGTAAAATGAAGCTTCTCACAGACATCATTCAGAGGAACCGGGCTTGGCACATTCTAACACCGTACTGGCACAGCGACTCAACATCATCCCTCGTCATCAATTTCAGAAAACCGTCGATCAATACCAGGCCGACAAACGCACACGAACCTTGTCATGCTGGGGGCAATTGGTGGC